>NZ_BMFT01000018.1 GCF_014639155.1 Paenibacillus segetis | reverse complement strand
GGAGACAGGTGGTGCATGGTTGTCGTCAGCTCGTGTCGTGAGATGTTGGGTTAAGTCCCGCAACGAGCGCAACCCTTGATCTTAGTTGCCAGCAATTCGGTTGGGCACTCTAAGGTGACTGCCGGTGACAAACCGGAGGAAGGTGGGGATGACGTCAAATCATCATGCCCCTTATGACCTGGGCTACACACGTACTACAATGGTCGGTACAACGGGAAGCGAAGCCGCGAGGTGGAGCGAATCCTAAAAAGCCGATCTCAGTTCGGATTGTAGGCTGCAACTCGCCTACATGAAGTCGGAATTGCTAGTAATCGCGGATCAGCATGCCGCGGTGAATACGTTCCCGGGTCTTGTACACACCGCCCGTCACACCACGAGAGTTTACAACACCCGAAGTCGGTGAGGTAACCGCAAGGAGCCAGCCGCCGAAGGTGGGGTAGATGATTGGGGTGAAGTCGTAACAAGGTAGCCGTATCGGAAGGTGCGGCTGGATCACCTCCTTTCTATGGAGAATCGT
>NZ_BMFT01000016.1 GCF_014639155.1 Paenibacillus segetis | reverse complement strand
TTGGGAAATCTCATCTTGAGGGGGGCTTCACGCTTAGATGCTTTCAGCGCTTATCCCTTCCGCACGTAGCTACCCAGCTATGCTCCTGGCGGAACAACTGGTACACCAGCGGTGCGTCCATCCCGGTCCTCTCGTACTAAGGACAGCTCCTCTCAAATTTCCTACGCCCACGACAGATAGGGACCGAACTGTCTCACGACGTTCTGAACCCAGCTCGCGTACCGCTTTAATGGGCGAACAGCCCAACCCTTGGGACCTACTTCAGCCCCAGGATGCGATGAGCCGACATCGAGGTGCCAAACCTCCCCGTCGATGTGGACTCTTGGGGGAGATAAGCCTGTTATCCCCAGGGTAGCTTTTATCCGTTGAGCGATGGCCCTTCCATGCGGTACCACCGGATCACTAAGCCCGACTTTCGTCCCTGCTCGACTTGTCAGTCTCGCAGTCAAGCTCCCTTTTGCCTTTGCACTCTTCGAATGATTTCCAACCATTCTGAGGGAACCTTTGGGCGCCTCCGTTACATTTTAGGAGGCGACCGCCCCAGTCAAACTGCCCACCTGACACTGTCCCCGAACCGGAT
>NZ_BMFT01000015.1 GCF_014639155.1 Paenibacillus segetis | reverse complement strand
TACTACATCCAACACCGTTTTGCAAGCTTTATTTTTTCTGGCATATCGTAGTGGTTAGCTACAAAAGCTTGTGTTTAACGGGCGGATGTATAATATATCATCTTTCATACTGTTGTGCAAGCATATTCTAGCTTTTTTTTGATTCACTTTAAAACCAGCCTCCGTCACAACCATTTTAACCAATTCAAGGAGAGTTCTGTTCCAATAGCACTACTACAATCATAAACAATATTGTTAAAAGGGTCACCATGAACTACCACTGGGGGTGCCTTGTATTGTTTGAATTGAATTAGATTTGATCGTATCCTTAAGGAACACGACCATTTCATCTACAACCCCAATCTGGGAAGCTGTACCCACTATCCTAACTCGCTTTACGCAATCAGCATTTGTCCAAGACGCTTCTAAAGAACCGCTAATTCCTGACTTAAGCAAAATACTCTTATGATCTCAGATCCTCTTGGTAATCGATACTCCTTATTTCTTGAACAGTTTCATATCCGCTATCAAGACCCGTAAACGATATTCCGCAAACTCCGTTGTATGTAGCTACATCTGTACTGCAACAATAATATTTAGTAAATCAACACAAAAAAAAACACTACCTATACATTAGGTAGTGTTTCAGTTGCTTGGCGGCGTCCTACTCTCCCAGGACCCTGCGGTCCAAGTACCATCGGCGCTGGAGGGCTTAACGGTCGTGTTCGGGATGGGTACGTGTGGAACCCCTCC
>NZ_BMFT01000014.1 GCF_014639155.1 Paenibacillus segetis | reverse complement strand
GCGAAGGAATTGTACCCGGATACGGAATTCATTCATTCGAACTTCCCGGATTACTTACGTGCGATTGAAAGTGCTAGCGATCGTGAATTGTCGTCTGTTAAAGGAGAGCTTCGTAGCCAACGTACCGATGGCTGGGGCACGCTTGTGAATACGGCGTCAGCTCGTGTCTACCTGAAGCAGATGAATCAACAAGGACAAGCGATTCTCGAGAAGGTCGCAGAGCCGCTTGCATCGATCGCTCATGTGTTGGGACAAGATTATCCGCATCATCTGTTTACGCATGCTTGGAAGACATTGATGCAGAACCATCCACACGATAGCATTTGTGGTTGTAGCGTGGATGAAGTGCATCGTGAGATGGTTACGCGCTTTGACAAGAGCCGCCATGTCGCAGAGAGCATCATCGATGACAGCAAACGTATCATTGCTGAAGCCGTGAATACTTCAGGATTTGCTGAATTTGGCGAAGACCCGCTACCATTGCTTGTGATGAACACGACTGGATGGAGCCGTACGGGAACCGTATCGATCGAGTTGGATGCTGCCCGCTTGTATTTGCGCGAAGGCTTCACACTTGAAGAAACAGCACAGCGGATGAAAGATGTTGATCTTTCGGGTCGTCTACTGGTTGATGAGCAAGGAAATGTGTTGAACTGTACGGTGGAAGATCTAGGTCTGCTGTTCGGCTATGATCTGCCTGACGATAAATTCCGTCAGCCTTATATGTGCCGCCGGGTCAAATTGACGTTCCAAGCAGAGGACGTTCCAGCTATCGGCTTACGCACCTATGCATGGGTACGGAAAGCAGGAGCTCCAGCTCAAAGTGATTCTCTATTTACGGGAGACCGTACGATGGAGAATGCTACGTTGAAGGTGAATGTTGCAGACGACGGTTCATTCACGCTAACTGATAAAACAACAGGCCGCATTTACAGTGATCTTGGTGTATATGAGAATACTGGAGATATCGGTAATGAATATATGTACAGACAACCAGATGGTGAGAAGACGTTAACGACAAAGGGACTTCCTGCAGGGATCTCTGTGCTGGAAGATACACCTTACCGCGCTTCGGTAGAAGTTACCCATGAGTGGGAAATTCCTGCATCAGCAGATGAGAAATTAGATGAAGAACAACGGGCACTAGTGTATTATCCAGAGCGTACTGCACAGCGGAGCAGCCGTACTGTGATCATGAAGATCCGTACAGTCATTTCCTTGGAGCAAGGTGGAAAAGGCGTTCACATCGAGACGAAGCTGGATAATCAGGCGAAGGATCACCGCGTTCGTGCGCTGTTCCCTACGGATCTAGAAGCTTCAGTACATCATGTTGATTCGATGTTTGAAGTTGTGGATCGGGATAATGTGCCTGCACCAGAATGGCAAAA
>NZ_BMFT01000013.1 GCF_014639155.1 Paenibacillus segetis | reverse complement strand
GCGAAGGAATTGTACCCGGATACGGAATTCATTCATTCGAACTTCCCGGATTACTTACGTGCGATTGAAAGTGCTAGCGATCGTGAATTGTCGTCTGTTAAAGGCGAGCTTCGTAGCCAACGTACCGATGGCTGGGGCACGCTTGTGAATACGGCGTCAGCTCGTGTCTACCTGAAGCAGATGAATCAACAAGGACAAGCGATCCTCGAGAAGGTCGCAGAGCCGCTTGCATCGATCGCTCATGTGTTGGGACAAGATTATCCGCATCATCTGTTTACGTATGCTTGGAAGACATTGATGCAGAACCATCCACACGATAGCATTTGTGGTTGTAGCGTGGATGAAGTGCATCGTGAGATGGTTACGCGCTTTGACAAGAGCCGCCATGTCGCAGAGAGCATCATCGATGACAGCAAACGTATCATTGCTGAAGCCGTGAATACTTCAGGATTTGCTGAATTTGGCGAAGACCCGCTACCATTGCTTGTGATGAACACCACTGGATGGAGCCGTACGGGAACCGTATCGATCGAGTTGGATGCTGCCCGCTTGTATTTGCGCGAAGGCTTCACGCTGGAAGAAACAGCACAGCGGATGAAGGATGTTGATCTTTCGGGTCGCTTGCTGGTTGATGAGCAAGGAAACGTATTGAACTGCACGGTGGAAGACCTAGGTCTGCTGTTCGGTTATGATCTGCCTGATGATAAATTCCGTCAGCCTTATATGTGCCGCCGGGTCAAATTGACGTTCCAAGCAGAGGACGTTCCAGCTATCGGCTTACGCACCTATGCATGGGTACGGAAAGCAGGAGCTCCAGCTCAAAGTAATTCTCTATTTACGGGAGACCGTACGATGGAGAATGCTACGTTGAAGGTGAATGTTGCAGACGACGGTTCATTCACGCTAACTGATAAAACAACAGGCCGCATTTACAGTGATCTTGGTGTATATGAGAATACTGGAGATATCGGTAATGAATATATGTACAGACAACCTGATGGTGAGAAGACGTTAACGACAAAGGGACTTACTGCAGGGATCTCTGTGCTGGAAGATACACCTTACCGCGCTTCGGTAGAGGTTACCCATGAGTGGGAAATTCCTGCATCAGCAGATGACAAATTAGATGAAGAACAACGGGCACTAGTGTATTATCCAGAGCGCACTGCACAGCGGAGCAGCCGTACTGTGATCATGAAGATCCGTACTGTCATTTCCTTGGAGCAAGGTGGAAAAGGCGTTCACATCGAGACGAAGCTGGATAATCAAGCGAAGGATCACCGGGTTCGTGCGCTGTTCCCTACGGATCTAGAAGCTTCAGTACATCATGTTGATTCGATGTTTGAAGTTGTGGATCGGGATAATGTGCCTGCACCAGAATGGCAAAA
>NZ_BMFT01000012.1 GCF_014639155.1 Paenibacillus segetis | reverse complement strand
CCGACACCAAGTGAAACGCCGAGCCCGACACCAAGTGAAACGCCGAGCCCGACACCAAGTGAAACGCCGAGCCCTACGCCAAGTGAAACGCCGAGCCCGACACCAAGTGAAACGCCGAGCCCGACACCAAGCGTAACACCGAGCCCGACGCCAAGTGAAACGCCGAGCCCGACACCAAGTGAAACGCCGAGCCCGACACCAAGCGTAACACCGAGCCCTACGCCAAGTGAAACGCCGAGCCCGACGCCAAGTGAAACGCCGAGCCCGACACCAAGCGTAACACCGAGCCCGACACCAAGCGTAACACCGAGCCCAACGCCAAGTGAAACGCCGAGCCCAACGCCAAGTGAAACGCCGAGCCCGACACCAAGTGAAACGCCGAGCTCGACACCAAGCGTAACACCGAGCCCGACGCCAAGTGAAACGCCGAGCGCAACACCAGGTGAAACGCCGAACTCGACGCCAAGTGCGCAGCCGAGCTCAACGCCAAGTACAACACCTGGTGTTACACCGAACTCAACACCAAGTGTAACACCAAGCCCGACACCAGATGGTATTCTTGAGATTGAAATTCCTGAAGATCCTATACCTAAGGGAAATCCAATAAGTGAAGACCAGACTACACCACAAGACAATGTACCATCGGAAGATGTAGTAATTAGCGATGAGGAAGTTCCTTTGGATTCTCTTCCAAAAACAGGTGAAAGTAGTTCTCTCCCGTTTTATGCAATGGGGGTAATATTAGTAGCCATTGGTTTCATATTTAGATTGACACGGAAACGCTAATGATTAAAAACGTTACAGGTATTAGGTGATGAGGTGAATGAATGGCTGCTATGGATTAATGCCTATAAGCAGCCTTTCCTTCTTTCCATAGAGTAAATTGATTGATTTTGTATTTTAGATATGAGTTCTTTTTTGTTTGAGGGTTAGATAATTATAATCTGGGAGGGATTTAATAATGAGGAAGAAACGAAGGTATTCTGTAATACTCACATTAGTAGGAGTGTTGTTAATAAGTACAACTTTCCGCTATGGAGCGACAGTAGTTGAAGCTTCGGAAACTGAGCCCGGAACTGAGAGTAATGTAGTAGTTTCGTTTGACAATGCTGACAACACATCCGATTACACTATTGAGACCCCGACGTTAGAATCCGGAACTGAATTGCTTAACATTACTGGAGTTTCAAATGATAAGTGGCCGAAGCCTACACCAGAACCAACGAAGACACCAAAGCCGACGCCTACACCGGAGCCAACGAAGACACCGAAGCCAACGCCAACACCATGTCCACCAACACCGACGAAAACGCCAAAGCCAACACCAACACCACCGACTCCAGCACCAACGAAAACACCGAAGCCAACCCCAACCCCGACACCGACGAAAACACCAAAGCCAACCCCAACACCATGTCCGCCAACACCAACGAAAACACCAAAGCCAACCCCAACACCATGTCCACCAACACCGACGAAAACACCGAAGCCAACACCGACACCGACAATACCACCAACAGATGAACCAACGCCAGGACCAAGTTCAACACCAGAACCAAGCTCAACACCAGAACCAAGCTCAACACCAGAACCAAGCTCAACACCAGAACCAAGCTCAACACCAGAACCAAGTTCAACACCAGAACCAAGCTCAACACCAGAACCAAGCTCAACACCAGAACCAAGTTCAACACCAGAACCAAGCTCCACACCAGCACCAAGCTCTACACCAGAACCAAGCTCTACACCAACACCAAGCTCTACACCAACACCAAGCTCAACACCAGTACCAAGCTCTACACCAACACCAAGCTCTACACCAACATCAAGCTCAACACCAGCACCAAGCTATACACCACCAACATCACCAAGCTCTACGCCAACACCAAGCCCTACGCCAGTTCCAAGCGCTACACCAACACCAAGCTCCACACCAGTGCCAGAAGTTGTTCTGATTCCTGAAGATCAAACACCAAAAGGATCTGTAGTAGCTCCAATTGAAACTGATGCAGTTGGTTCTGGTACCAACGAAACACTTCCTGATGAAGAAGTTCCGCTTGATAAATTGCCTAAAACAGGCGAATCCAGTGCTCTTCCATTCTATTTGATCGGGTTCATTATGATTGCTGTGGGTTACATCTTTAAGAAAACAGGCAAACGTAACTAAGAACTATTAAAAAAGGAGTAAAGAGGGATTTCCTCTTTGCTTCTTTTGTTAAATGGGGGATAGATCGGTGAAAAGACTGATTTCATATGTAATTATTATCATTGGGATCGCAATCATGTTATATCCGAAGGCTAACGAGTGGTATTTGGAAAGGCAGGAAAGTAAATTGCTTGAGGCTGCTGAGCTGGGGTACGAACAGAATGATCTGAATAATGAAGACAAATCAAAGGCTGATAACGATGAGATAATTAGCAACCAAACTAAGCTCAGTTACGAGAAATTGTCCCAAATTCTAGAACAGCAATCAGAGGTAGAACAAACAATTAGTGATAACACAGAAAGTCCAATTGAAGTGAAGACTGAGCCCGCTGAGCCCGAAGTTAAACCTATCGCGATCATTAAGATTGCTAAAATAGATTTGAAGTTACCTGTGCTTGAAGGTGCTACTAAAGAGAATATGAGTCATGCAGCAACTCACATGATAGAGACGACACCACTTGGTAAAATAGGTAATGCAGCGATTTCTGCTCACAGAGCGCATAAAAAAGGAAGGTTATTTAATAGATTGAATGAAGTAGAACTTGGAGATGAGATTATTATAGAAATGAAAAATGAGACATTCAAATATAGTGTGTATAAAATATCTAGAGTGAAGCCAACAGATGTTTCTGTATTAAATAGAAACAAAAAGGATAAGATTCTGACCTTGATCACCTGTGACCCGCTAATTAATCCAACTATGAGATTGATCGTGCAAGCTAAGATAATTGATTAGAATATATGAAGAGAAATTTTTGGGACAGAATATAAAATTAGATGTATAAAATTGGATGGTATAAAAAGTTTGAATATGCTTGCCCAATAATATGAAAGATGATATATTATACATCCACCCGTTAAACACAAGCTTTTGTAGCTAACCACTACGATATGCCAGAAAAAATAAAGCTTGTAAAACGGTGTTGGATGTAGTAAGATATAAGAGTTGCTGCTGAGACATTGAACGGCAACGGAAACAAAGTTGATCTTTGAAAACTGAACAACGAGTGAGTGAAAT
>NZ_BMFT01000011.1 GCF_014639155.1 Paenibacillus segetis | reverse complement strand
GATCAAATAAACATCTGTATATTCGATTCAAGCGCACCTTTGAGAAAATCTTTCGCTTCAACAATTTCTACTTCAGGTAGAAATTCCTCTTGCTTAAATCCCATCACTTCCACGGACAATTTACACGCATAGAAATGAACCTGTTTTTTTCGTGCACCTTTCAAAAAGTCTTTCAGCCTTGGCGCATGATCATCGTCCATCATATCTAGTAGAACTCTTTTGCCGAAACCTGCCCAGTTCATTTTGGATAAAGGTAAATCTTCAGGTCCTTTAGGTGAGATGAAGGAGAACATTTTTTCATACAGCGTTTTATCATCATTTGACATGTTATCCGGGTCACGAATCAAAGATAGTCCCCAGAACGCAAAAAACATATTCACCTCCACATCCATCTCCCTGGCTGTATTGGCCAATATGAGCGCAGCCATCGCCTTGTCATATTCTCCACTGAACATAATCAGATCCATTGTTTTTGTCATACGGATATTTCCTCCTATATCATGGTCTGCTGTTATTGTTTACCATGAGTAGGAGATTTATTGCAGGGTCCTAGTTAGATAAAAAAAGACACCGAACGGTGTCTATATCTACAATATATACAGAAAAGAGGGAGTAGTTAATTAGAGTTGAATCACAAGTTTAACATTGAAAAGTCGCCCTTTATAATAGTAGCCATCATTATCAAAATTGATCTTCTAGGCTACTGCATTAGTATATTCTCGTCTATTTTGCACTGACTAACCAATTAGGAATCTCTATTCCTAATTTTTTAGCTAAATCAAATCGTTCGTGAAAACTTAATCCCTCTGGATCAATCGCTTTCTTATTCTTACACAACCATCCAACTACGAGATGTCCCTCTGCTTCATTATTTTTTGCAACATCATACCACCATTCTATAATACTATCTACTTCATCAATTGAATTAATTAATTGATCACAATTTTTCCAAGTTTCTTCGCAATTACTGCAATCTAAATCAATAAGAATTTTATTGATAATAGCAAATGGGTTAGAAATACCTAGCCCACCCTCAAGTAATTTTTCGATTGTTGGAAGACCTTCCGCCGAGATCTCTCCCCTCCTAATCATATAAACAAGATTTACTCCGGAAATAACATTATTCATATTAAAACTTGAAAGAAAAGCTCTACTTGCTAAGTCATAGTCCTTTTTCGTCCCATAGGCTGTATAACCTATATTATTTAATTCCATTACGTAACGTTTGAGTAGTAGATCGTTATCTGGTATCTGCTTAATATTCGATTCTATTAACTTAATATTCGAAAATGCCTCAATAGGATCTTGGTTTAAACTGAGCATAACGGATACCTTCTCTATAATGGCACTGTACGTGTAAATTTTGATTTCCTTATCTTCACTGTTATTAAATCTATTCTCCAATAATTCAAAAGTGTTGTAAGCCTTCTTAAAAGACTTAGTCAATTTATATCCACTACCTTTATTTAATAAAGCCAGTACAGCACGCACTTTGAGGTTAATATCCTCTTCATTTCTTAACCTTAAATATAATTGATTAAATAACTTTATAGCATCTTCATTCCTATTTTCCTTGCCAAATAGAACAGCTTTATCAAACATTGCACTCGCAACATATTTTTTAATAGTAAGCTCTTTATTAGATTTTAACCTTACAATAACTTCATCGTAACAACTTACCATCTTCACATGATTGTTTAAACTTTTATACGAAGCAGCCATGCTTAACATTGATGCGGCCCAAATTTCTTTAGAACGTTGATCCTTACGTTTCTTTACACTATGACAAAGTTGACTATATGTATCGACAGCATGTTCAAACTGATTATTCCTAGCGTAAGCCATCCCTTTTCTTACAAATGCATTCGCAACATAATCTAAATTTGCAACATTAATCTTACTATTTTCTTCTATAATATTGTTATATAACGCAATTGCTTCTTCAAATTTTCCCATGCTTACAAAAGAATTAGCTTTACTAATAATCGCTTTTTCAGAAAATTCATCAATTTCACCATAATCAACAATTATATCTTCATATAACTCAATCGCCTTCTCATGATATCCTATTTCATCAAAATAATTAGCTTTATCAATCATGGCGCTTGCCGCATACTCCTTAAGTGATAACTCATCTTTAAATCTATACGCCAATTCATCGTAAACCCCGAGGGCTTCATTAGGTCGATCCAATCTCCTCAACATAATCCCCTTTACTTCTAATGATATAGCAATAGTCTTTTTTAAGTTTTTGTCTTCCTCTTGACTATATTTTATTAGCAGTTGTTCAAGTTCTGTAATAGACTCATCATACATTTCTTGTTCAAAAAAAATAAGCACCTTAATAAGCATAGCTCTTGCAACACTATTTTGAATGTGTAGATCAGTCTCATCAATACATCGCCCTATCAAATATTTAGCACTTCCGAGTGCTTCTTCATTCTCATTTATATCATGATATAAAGAAGCCTTACTTAGTATACAAATTGCAACTATTCTTTTTATTTTAATTTCGGCTTCATCACCATATGTATTTAAGATTAAATTATATATTTTAATTTCTTCATTACGTTCCTCTAGTGATCCGTAAGCATAAGCTTTATTTAATAATGCTTCTGCTTTTAAATTTTTATATTCATCAAACTTTTCATCCTCAATAACTTGGTTAAATACCTCAATCGCCTCATTGTAAAGTTCACGAGCAGATAAGTTTTTCCCCTTACCTAATAAGCCTCTACATAAAGTTTCTTTAATCCAAACTAAGTCATAGTTTGTTGAGTATAGCTTATTAGAAATGCTTATTACTATTTCATATCCCTCTTCATTCTCGGTTATATTATTTGCTGCATTTAAGACAACAGAAAGTAGTTGACGATATTCATCAAGAGAAAAGGATGAGAATCTGTAATCCTCAGCTATTTTTTTAACTACTTCTTTATACTGTGATTTTTTAATAAGTTCCTTTAATTCTTCAATGAAAGTGTTAGTATTATATTCTTTACTTCCCTTAACCCTTTCAAGCCTTGCAATAACATCTTCGAGGAAATACTTATTGTTTCCATTTTCTGAATTATTATTTTCAAAAGATTTTCTTAACGATTCTGTGAAAAATCCAATTGGATCCCTGGTAATTTCGGGAGACTCCATATTAAACACGTTAATAAAATGCTCAAATACTACTTCGGCATTAAGTACATTTACTTTTGGGTTATCCTCAACAACGTTTATTACATTAAGTCCCTCTATAAGATCTCTTGAATCAATATTCCCATATCTATCAATAGTATTGCTTTCTAGTGGAAGTACAAACTTCACATCACTATTTACCTTTATCCATTCTGGTATGGCTTCAAAGCTATCTTTAGAATAACAGAACCAATATAGATTATATGGAAGAGGACTTTCCAATCTTCTCTTTAAAGCCTGCATAAATACGTCATTTTCCCAACCGCTATATCCAATGATAATAGGTATCCTTCTATATAACAAAGAATCAATAAAAAACGACATAGTTGAGTTAGATTGAAGCGATCGTTCTGCCCTTTGCACTATCTCGCTTTGCAAATTACAACAATCATAGAACCAATATGTACCATGAATATGAACTATTTGGGCATATTCACTCTCGGTGTTTATTTTTTCTACCGTATGTGGGTGATCTGAAACAATATGGGGAATACCAAATATGTTTAATGAACGAGACAAAAAATCATCAAAATTCGTTGTTACTACTAAATTTGTAATTGTACTATTTGAAAGTATATGAGCCAACTTTATGTTTGCGGGCGGTATTATTCTATTATGTATTAGTTTTTTTAAATAATTTTGTCTTTGTTGTCGATTAGGGTATGCTAACTCGAACCACACAGAGTACTCTTCTTGAGTAGAAGATGTTGATTGTTGACTACCTATCTCTCGACCATGTCTCAATGCACTCTCCTTACAATGTTCAATAATATCTTTTGCTAAGGGAGCACTTGGATAAGAAATACCTGCTCCGACAAGAAAGAAATAAGGGGACATCTTTCCTATATTAATATGCTCATCTGAAACCTGTTTAATCTGATTTATTGCATCGTCTAAAGTTAATATAGCTGGAGAAATGATTGTCAAATATATCGCCTCCAAATTGAAAAATGTATGTATTAATTGACGACTATACGTTCCATATTTTAACACAATCCAACAAGATTTCTCTATTATATTAATATTACAAAAATAGATTGTTGATTAGTTTAATCTGATAATAAAAAAACAATTGATAGTTAATTCAGGATAGGTTGTCGTTTAGTTGTAGCAATTTAGAGATTATTTTCCATTATTTAGTTTTATATTTCTGTGTATAACGATCTTATCGCCATATTTGAAGTAAGTCTTCTTTAGAACTTTTACCATCAATACGACCGCAAAGTAACGGTCCATTCTCAGAAGAAACCTATGACCAAGGTACTTGGTTTTTTCTCAGGGTGAAACTATTCTCTTAATAAATTACTCAGTTAAATGAGATAAAACTATATAACAACAAAAACACCTCATCACGGTGCCTTTTGCTTCTTTCCTATATAAGTGAATATGATAATGATCCCACTAATTTGATCTCCCCGAGCCCTACCCCTTAATCTAACCAGCTACCATGCCCTTCATAATCTGATCTTGTAGAATCAAATATACAACAATTGTAGGAGTGACGGCGATAGCCATGGCCTCATCCTCAGGCTATCGTCTGTTCCAAAGTAGCCATCTAAGAATAAGGCCAGACCAAGCGGTAGCGTCTTTAACGCTTACGAGTTAATGAATACCAGGGTGAAAGGTAAATAATTCTAAAGAAAGCTACGCAGTCATGAAAGTCTGATCGATTCCGATCACGTGTTTTCTGAAGTGATAAAAGTACGACTCCAATCCAGTATACGACTCATTTCCAATTCTCGCTTGCAGCAATGGTGTTCTCCCCCCGACATCCCCTTTATATAGATTGAACTGAGTTCTTTCTATATAGTTATCCTAATGTATGCCCAGCACAAGGATTGGGTTAATGCTGATCAAATAAACATCTGTATATTCGATTCAAGCGCACCTTTGAGAAAATCTTTCGCTTCAACAATTTCTACTTCAGGTAGAAATTCCTCTTGCTTAAATCCCAT
>NZ_BMFT01000010.1 GCF_014639155.1 Paenibacillus segetis | reverse complement strand
CTACGCAGTGTGGGAGAACTAGGCGATTGGGGATTGTTCCCTACACCAGAAGCACAATGCCTTGGTGAACACACTGTCCATATGGAGCTCATTCCACACACTGGTGACGGTATGACTTCTGGCGCATATGCAGAAAGCTATCAGTTCCAGATCCCTTGGACTGTATGCCAAAGTGACGTTCATGAGGGACCAATTTCTCCAGCATATACGCCATTTAAATGGGAAAGTGCTGAGCTTGCCTTCTCTTCCATGAAGATGAACGGAGAGAGTGGAGATCTCATGCTACGTTGGTACAACATGAGCAAAGAACAAACAGAGCTTACTTTAAGTACAGATATTCCTTGTGAACACTTCTACAAAACAACGATCTTGGAAGAGACGATGCCGCCTTTAACTAAGAACGCCGTAGGTGGTTTGTCTATGATGGTTGGTCCATGTGAGATTGTGACGACAGGTCTTCGTCTTTATTAAAACGAAATAAATTTAAGATAATGAAGAAAGAGGCATTCAAAGTCATGTAATGATGACAAGAATAGCCTCTTTCTTGTATACTATTTTGATTGTTCAGCTTTCTGTTTGGTTAGGTATAGAAGGAACATAAGACAGTACCCCCTTATATTAACTGGAGGTTGGAAAGATGTCTAGGATACGCAGGTTTTACCGAAATCATCTGAAGCGAAAGATGTTCAACAAGATTATTTTGCTCTATTCTGGGGTTATGATGGTGTTATTTGCAGCAGCTGCAACGATGGTATACGAGTATCAATTACAACGCGTAATCCATGAAGAGCGTGATGCAAACCAGAAGACAGCACAGGTCCTGAGTTTCTATTTGGGCACACAAAATGAGAACATCCAGAGGACGATTCAGCAAATCTATGGTAACGCTTCCGTGAGTGCAGATATGATCTATTTTCTGAATCATTCCTATGGCGACTATTTGGAGTATCGATTGGATCAGTTCACAAGGCCTGGTGTTCAGCGAACAAGTTCATTTAGCGAATTCTACAAAAGCTATATGAAGAATGAGACAGGTGTAAGTAGTATTTCTATATATAGTTATCCGAAACAATTTTATACCTCAATCAGTAGAGATAATCAGCAGTTGATATATGAAGAGGGTTCCAGGTCATATTGGGAGAACTGGTTTGTACAAAGAAAGTTGCATCCGTGGAATATCGTAGAGAACGACTCACACTCAGGAGTTGTAGGAAAGGCCTCAAACCTATATTCATATTCTCGTGAACTACAGGATCCAGAGACATTGGAGAAGATAGGAATGTTAAATATTGAATTTGATTCTACGGATATATCAGCCTGGCTGCAGAGCCGAGCTCCCGTAATGAATGGGAGAGTTCTAGTTATGACTGCACAGGGTACCGTTATTTTTGACTCCAATAATGAGTATTTTGGAAAGGTATACCCTTATCGATCGCAGTTACAGAATACAGGAGATTGGGTTGAACTGGATCAGCCATCGAAAGTGAATATACTAAATATGGGGAATGATGGGTTATCGGTCGTAGGTATTGTATCAAAGTCGGAAATTAACGCTAGCATGAATACTTTGAGAAGCCAACTATTTATAGCTACATTACTATTTATTATCGTGAGCTTTGCGATTACCACAACAATGATGCGGAGATATTCTAAAAAGGTGCAGCGAATAATCCGTTCTATGAACCGCATTGGTGATGGTGATATTTCTACTAGAATCAAGTTACATGGTGAAGATGAACTTCAGCAAATCTCTCAACGATTTAATGATATGTGCGACAGGATAGAGCTATATATCGATAAAATGTATACTTCAGAACTTAAGCAGAAACATGCTGAGCTAGTAGCCTTGCAATCACAAATTCAGCCTCATTTTTTATATAATACGCTCGAAAGTATCCGAATGAAGGCCTATAGCATGGGGGCTAAGGATGTTGGGAAGATGATTTATAGTCTGTCGGTTATGTTCAAAAGTATGGTGAAGAAGCGAACGATTGTTACTTTGGGGGAAGAGATTGAGATGTGTTCTCTGTACCTTGAATTGTTCCAAATCCGTTATGAAGGCAGGCTTCAGGTTGATATTCATGTGGATGAGGATGTCGGCGAATGTAGTATCTTGAAACTGCTAGTGCAGCCCATTATTGAAAATTATACGATTCATGGTTTCCGGTCGTTGGAAGACAATAATTGCATTTCTCTTTATGTAGTTCGAAATGAAGGAGTAATTTCAATTATTGTAACGGATAACGGGAGAGGCATTTCGCTGGCGAAATTGGATGAGATTAATACAATGTTGGCTAAGTCATCTCAGGTTCCAGACAAGAGTAATCAATCGATTGGTTTGATCAATGTTCATGAAAGAATTCAAATGACCTATGGAGACCAGTACGGTATAACCATTCAGAGCGAAGAGGGAATAGGTACGAAGGTCGTAATTGAGATTCCAGCATTAAGAGAGGGATATTGATATGAAAAGAGTATTTTTTGTCGATGATGAACCATTAATTGCTCAGGGGTTAAACTCAATTACAGACTGGGAGCAATTTGGCATAGAGGTAGTGGGTTCAGCTAATGATGGTGAGCTAGCATTGGAACAATTATTAAAGCTGGGTTCTGTTGATCTACTAATTACAGATATTATGATGCCCAATATGAATGGTTTGGAATTGATCAGACGGGTAAAAGAGATCCATCCACGTACCAAGTTTATTGTGCTTAGCGGATACGAAGAATTTCACTATGTGAAGATGGGAATTACTTTGGGCATTGAAAATTACATACTCAAACCCATTAATATTGAAGAGCTGGAGTCTACCATTAAGCATATTTGTGGGGATTGGGAGCGGGAACAGGTGAATAGGTTCAGACAAGAAGAAGAGTGGGCTGTTTTACGCAGTAATGTTCTCCAGCGTTGGGTTAATAGCGAGATTGAAATTCAAGAATTCAAGCAGCGGGCACAGCTTTTGGGAATTCCATTGAATTATAAGTATTATAAGACTGTAGTAATTAGGGTGATTTCTGAAGATAGACCTATATCGCAATTGTACCGTATGAATGGTCTTGCCAGTGAGTGTGAGATGGCGGCAAAAGAACTGTTGGGGTCAAATTATGGTGTCATTTGTTTTCCAAATATGAATGAGGACATTGTCATTTTATATACTTTCATGGAAGAAGAGCATCTCAGTTATATTGACCGGAGTATTCAAGCTATGGCCGAACAAATCTATTCATTGGTTGGATTGCCAGTATGGAGCTCGGAGGGGGATGTAAGTCATGGCTTGGCTGGCATACAGGCCAGTTTCAAGTTGGCACAGAGCAAGTTCCAACAGTGTTTAATATCTGGAGGAGAGAGTGTAGAGTATGACCGAGAGGGGGATGCAGAGATAGAGTTATCCACCGCCCCGGTGTGTGATCAAGAGACGTTTAGCAGAATTTTAATCGAAGGTGACATAGAAGCTACGCAAAAATATATCGATTCTCTGCTTAGTGGTACGTTACATTATGAGCGATTTCTTCGACAATCCTTCGTAAATGTGGCGATTGAACTCATGATGATGGCGAAAGAGCTGGAGAAGCATCCCGATTATAGTGAAATGTTAGGCCCACTGCTTAGAATCAATACAATGATTGGTGTAAGACAGCATGTCTTGTCTGTGGTGCTTCGGAGTATTGAACGGCGTCAAGAGCGCAAACAGGAGTATAGCCCCCATGTATCCTTTGTGATGGAACAGATTAGGGGACATCATAGAGAGGAATTGTCCTTAAAGACATTAAGTCAGCGACTTGAGCTACATCCGAACTATTTAGGTCAGTTATTTCAACAAGAGGTAGGCTCTAGTTTCTCGGATTATTTGAATCAATATCGCATTGAGAAAGCGACGCAGCTTCTATTGCATACTGAGCAGAAGACGGCAGAAATTGCTGCTCTTGTAGGATATATTGATACTTCTTATTTCTTCCGGCAATTCAAGAAATATGCTGGAGTATCTCCTACTGAGTTAAGAAATATGTATTCGAGATAATACTTCAATTGAAATATCTAACGGGCAGAGCAACAGAATAAAAAGGATTCTACAGTAGTCTTTTTTCCAGTTTTAAGGAAAACAGATTACTGTTTTTTTGCGATTAGACCCATTTCTTTAATTTGTTCATCCATTTCTAGCATTTTTCAACTTGTTGAGGATAGCGCTTACAAGCGACAATAAAGTTACTAAATGACGAGCGTCATAGAAGCGGTGGATTTCACTGCCAGCGTAATTGTTGTTGATCGTAGGGGAACATAACAAACGCTAAACGCTAATTTACTAGAAGTTTTCAGTCAAGGGGGAGTGAGGCGTGAACGCTTTTTGGAAGAAACTACTGCGAAATAAAGGTCTGTTGCTCTTGGTTTTGCCCGGAACGGTTTGGTTTCTGATTTTTGCCTATTTGCCTATGTTTGGTTCTATACTGGCGTTTAAGGATTTCCGTATTCACCGGGATGGATTTTTCGCAAGTGTATTAAACAGTGAATGGGTGGGCTTTAAAAACTTTGAATATCTGTTCACGACAAATGATGCTTACATCATTACACGGAATACCATCTTATACAATTTGGCATTGATCATTCTAGGATTGGTTATCTCCGTTACATTCGCGATTATTCTCAGTGAACTGGTTAACAAAAAGATGGCTAAGTTATATCAGACGGGGATGTTTTTACCGCACTTTTTGTCGTGGGTTATTATAAGTTACTTTGCTTTTACTTTTCTTAGTACGGATAAAGGAACATTGAATCATATCATCAGCTATTTTGGTGGTGAGCCCATCATGTGGTATACAGAGCAGAAATACTGGCCGTTCATTCTGATATTTGTTGGGATATGGAAGGGCGTCGGCTATAATAGTGTGATTTATTTAGCCTCGATTACGGGAATTGATAAGTCTTACTATGAAGCGGCTGTGATTGATGGAGCGACGAAATGGAAGCAGATTCGCTATATTACAATCCCGCTTCTGAAGCCCTTGATGATTATCTTGACGATTCTAGCTATCGGGGGAATATTCCGCTCAGACTTCGGTTTATTCTATCAACTTCCGAAGGATTCTGGTGCATTGTATCCGGTTACCAACGTTATTGATACCTTTGTCTATCGTGGTTTGATTAATATGGGCGATATTGGAATGAGTACGGCAGCTGGCTTGTATCAGTCTATGGTGGGTCTAATACTGATTCTGATAACGAATTATATTGTTAGAAAAATTGAAAAGGATCATGCAATCTTCTAAAGAATAGAGGTGTTTTCTATGGCAAATACAACGACTCGAGCTCGAACAAGGGTAGGAGCGAGACAGAAGAAAAAGGCGGATTACAACGCCATATCTCCATTGTGGAATACATTATTTAATATTCTAATAGGGTTGTTCGCCTTCTCTTGTGTGTTTCCATTCCTATTTGTCATTATTATTTCGTTAACAGATGAGCAGACACTAGTGCTGGAAGGATTTAATTTATTCCCAAGTAAGTTCAGCTTCGCTGCTTATGACTACATCGCAAATTCCGGGAAATCACTATTAACTTCCTTTGGAGTTACCGTTGTGATTACGGTGGTGGGTACAGCACTATGCTTAGCGCTAGTAACTACTTATGCTTACGCCGTTTCGAGAAAGGGTTTTGAATACCGTGGTTTCTTTAGTTTTTTGGCTTTCTTCACCATGTTATTCTCCGGGGGAATGGTACCAGGTTATATCGTAATGACACAATTCCTGCACTTACAAAATACGTTATGGTCGTTGATACTCCCATTGTCGCTTAGTGCGTTCTCAATCATTGTCATGCGTACGTTCTTCCAAACAACGATACCTGATGAAATTATTGAATCAGCCAAGATCGATGGGGCGGGTGACATTCTTACCTTTATCCGTATAGTCTTACCTGTATCCCTACCAGGGATCGCAACCATTGGACTATTCGCTTCTTTGGGATATTGGAATGATTGGTTTAATGCACTGTTGTATTATAACAATCCTGAGCGCATACCTCCGTTGCAGTTTATGCTAATGCAGATTGAGAAGAATATGGACTTTCTTTCGAAAAATGCCCATAACATTGGTTCCTACGATGCGATTGCGAATCTTCCTACAGAGACGGTGCGAATGGCGATGGTAGTATTGGCAACTTTACCGATTGTTATGGCGTACCCTTTCTTCCAACGTTATTTTGTTCAAGGGTTGACTGTAGGTTCGGTTAAAGGTTAATCAGATTTGGAATAATTTCTTTCAATTAGGTTGTAACCGCGGTACATGAAGAGGAGAAAGAATTACACTGTCTAGATTATGCATGTTTCTAGTCGAGTGACTTCAAGCACATATGAATTAGGGTGAGATGATATGCTAGTCAATCCATATGCGCTGTGGGTTACCGCTTAGAATGTTGCATAACCCTCTTATTTGTAAGCGGAATCAATATATTTGTTTAAAAAAACACTCCAGGGGGAAAGAACATGAACAAGAGCAAAAGCAAAAAAGTTTCCTTGTTGTCGCTTACCTTAATTCTATTATTATCTGCTGTCCTTGCAGGTTGTGGGTCCAAAGGGAACAATGAGCCAGCTAAGGAGTCTGAGGCGATTAAAAGTGATGGCACCGTTGATATTTCCAAGCTAGATCCTGTTAACCTTAAAATGTACTTGATCGGACCAAACCAGAAGGATCTACCAAAGGTACAGGAAGAAATTAATAAATACTTGAAGGATAAGATTAACACTACACTAAGTATTTCTATGATCGACTGGGGCGACTATAGCCAACGCATGCAGGTTATTACAAGCTCAGGTGAGGACTATGATATCGCCTTTACTAGTTCATGGGCATTCGATTATTTACCAAATGCATCAAAAGGTGTTTTCATGCCTTTAAATGATCTACTGGATAATTACGGGCAAGGAATCAAGGAAGTATTGGATCCACGTTTCCTGGAAGGTACCAAAGTTAATGGTGTCAACTATGGTGTTCCAGCTAATAAGGAATTGGCACAACAATTCGTATGGCGCTTCAATAAAAAGTATGTAGATAAATACAATTTGGATATTTCCAAGGTAACTACCTTGGAGGATTTGGAACCGCTCTTGAAAGTGATTAAAGATAATGAAACATCGGATATTACTCCTCTAGCTGTTCCAAAAAGCTTCAAACCTTATATGCCGTTTGACTTCTTATTGGGTGATGAAATTCCATTAGGTATGTACCTTGATACTAAGGACTACAAATTCGTAAATATTTTGGAGTCCCCTGAACTGAAATCAGCATTGTCCACTATGCGTAAATACTATAAAGCGGGTTATGTCCGTGAAGATGTAGCAACACTGGATGGTATTGATAACATCAAGACAGGTAAGTGGTTGGTAGACAGAGAAATCACTCAGCCTTATGCGGAGTTAGGTTGGTCAAGAAATGCCGGTTATGATATTGTAACTAGACCAATGCAGGACCCAGTTATTTATACAAGCTCTGCCGCAGGTTCTATGCTAGCGATCTCTTCCTATTCAAAGAATCCTGAACGTTCAATGATGTTCTTGAACTTGTTGAACACAGATAAATATCTTCGTAACTTGATTCAGTACGGAATTGAAGGCGAACATTATAAGAAGTTAGATGGCGATTATATTGAAGACCTACCTGCCATGCAAGAAAGATATGCAATGCCTGGTTTCGCATTGGGCAACATGTTCTTAACTAGTTTGCATGATGGAGATCCTGAAGACAAATGGTCTTCTTTCGAGGAATTTAATGCCTCAGGAGTTGTCGCACCTACATTTGGTTTCAACTTTGATACTAGCAAGGTAAAGACAGAAGTAGCTTCGGTAACTAACGTAGCTAAGGAATTTATTCCTTCACTGTATACAGGCTCTGTTGATCCTGATGAGTATCTACCTAAGGCGATTCAAAAATTCAAGGATGCAGGTATTGATAAAGTCCTTGCTGAAGCTCAGAAACAATTTGATGAGTGGAAAGCAGCACAGAAATAATCATTTGTGATGTTAGCGCCTTCTCTACTTAATGATATATTGAGGGAGAAGGCGCTTGTTTGTATATTTTCTTTAATTTTTACTAGGGTGTGTTTAATTTGCCTCCTTATTTTAGTGGAGCTTCATAGTCTATATTGAAAGAATATCATGCTTAGTTGTAATGGCTTTCAAATGGCAAATTTACATGTATATATGGTCTCTAATATGAGTTAGTCTTAAGTTGTGAAATACTTATTGAAAGAGCTAAATGAAAGGGGATTAATCTGGATTATGGCTAGTAAAAGAACAGCACATATCGTTTCCCATACGCACTGGGATCGGGAATGGTATTTACCTTATGAGAAGCATCATGTCCGTCTAGTCCAGTTAGTGGATGCATTATTGGATAAATTGGATGGGGATTCGGAATTCAAGAGTTTCTATCTTGATGGACAGACAATCATTCTAGAAGATTACCTCCAAGTACGTCCGGAGAACAAGGAACGGTTAGAGAAATATATTACTGAAGGACGTATTCTGATCGGCCCTTGGTACATTTTGCAGGATGCATTCTTGACGAGTGGAGAAGCGAACGTACGTAACATGCAGATCGGGCATCAGGATTCCAAACGTTACGGCGAGCCTTCCAAGATCGGATATTTCCCTGATACGTTTGGTCTAGTGGGACAAACTCCGCAGCTTATGTTGCAATCAGGCATCACCAATGCGTTCTTCGGACGTGGTGTGAAGCCAACTGGATTCAACAACATGGTATCGGACGGCGACTATGAGTCATCATTCTCCGAACTGATTTGGGAAGGCCCGGACGGTTCCAAAGTACTCGGTATTTTGTTTGCCAACTGGTACTCTAACGGGAATGAAGTGCCTACGGATGACACGGAAGCCAAGGCATTTTGGGATAAGAAGCTGGCAGA
>NZ_BMFT01000009.1 GCF_014639155.1 Paenibacillus segetis | reverse complement strand
AGATGATTGTGCTCATTTTGAAACTGACGAGAATATAATTCTCTATTTTTTGAATTTCACTTTCGTGAATTTCACTCACTCGTTGTTCAGTTTTCAAAGATCAAACCATTCATTTTTGTCTACGCTGTGTTTCAGCGGCGACTTTTATAATATATCACATGCTGTCTTCTTTAGTCAAGCATTTTTTTAAAATCTTTTTTTAAGTTGACTTTATTTTGCTTGCCCACTGAAGAAGCGATTTATAATGTACCACAGAATGCAAAGCTTCGTCAACCTTTATATCATGGTTAATTTTAGGCCGATTAATAAAGCTACCCCTGGCAGCCCCAGAACAAGCACTGTACTCATTGTCACTGGGTTTAACGGGATGTAAGCTTCTGTTAATAATCCTGAGAAATTAACAACATATATCCCTAGTGCAGCCAGCACAACATGCAGCCCTAGACGAGTGAGCCAGGCGAAACCAAGTTTCTTGGATATTAGAATATACAGAAGTAGCAACAACGAGACAGCCAACACGCCAATCAGTACTATTTTCATCATCTATCCCCCCCCTCTTCACAAAACTAACCTTGTTTGAAGATGTCCCAATTCAAATTCGCCGCTTTAGCTGCCTTAAGCTGGATTTGATATCTTCTTTCGGCTGCTTCTAGCGTATAAATAGCTACATCGACCTCATCACTCTCCGCCGCTCTTTGAAATGCCTGATAGGCCCGTTCCCACTCTTCTCTTGCTTTGTTGACTTCTTCATATAGATATCTCTTATATTCAAAATCACTTTCAGCCTGCAAACTGTCTGGTTTATTAGTAAACCAATCCCTCCATCTGCCCATTCTCTGTCTCTCCCTTCCATCCAGTTATTTCATTTGTATCGATGAAAGGACAAACTTAGAACCAAAAAGGGGAGGCTCTAACAGGTAAATAAGCTAGCTGGCCTTTTAGAGAAAGTATCTATACTGTTGTATCCACAAATAAAATAAAGGACCTGAGCCCGTTCATTCGGGTCAAGGTCCTCATTATTCTAATAACTTAATGTAATTCGCGTCGGCCTTCTAATGCCTTGGACAGGGTTACTTCATCCGCATACTCCAAGTCACCACCGACAGGCAGTCCATGAGCAATCCGTGTAACACTTATATTAAACGGTCTGACTAGGCGAGAAATATACATCGCAGTTGCCTCTCCCTCAATATTGGGATTGGTGGCCATGATCAATTCCTTCACCCGTTCATCGCTCAAACGATTGAGTAATTCTTTCAATCGGATATCGTCCGGGCCGAGCCCCTCCATAGGAGAGATCGCCCCCTGCAGCACGTGATAATAACCGTTAAATTCCTTTGTCCGTTCCATGGCAACCAGATCCTTGGAGTCTTGAACCACGCAAATCACAGATGCATCCCGCGTTTTGTCCTGACAAATCCGGCAAGGATCACAATCGGTAATATTGCAGCAAACGGAACAGTAATGAAGATTACGCTTCACACTGACCAAGGCTTTAGCGAAATCGATAACGTCATCATCTTTCATGCGCAGTACGTGAAAAGCCAACCTCGCGGCCGTCTTCGGTCCGATTCCTGGCAAATGGGTAAATGCGTCGATCAGCTTCGCGATCGGTTCTGGATAATACAATGGGCGGTCTCCTTCGGTTGTGAATTAGAACAGACCTGGAATCTTCATTCCGCCTGTAAATTTACCCATATCTTGGTTAGCTAGTTCTTCAGCTTTGGATAGCGCGTCATTAACGGCTGTAAGAACCAAATCCTGTAGCATTTCAACATCTTCTGGATCAACGGCTTCAGGTTTGATGTTTAGGGAAATTACCTTTTTGTGACCGTTTACTTGTACAGTAACTACGCCGCCACCGGAACTACCTTCGATTACTTTGTCTCCGAGCTCCTCTTGGGCCTTCAACATTTGCTCTTGCATTTTCTTTACTTGCTTCATCATTTGATTCATATTGTTCATATTGTTCACAACTCCTTTTCGATTTCATTATTATAGTATAAATGTAACTTATTAAAAATAGTTGCTATTCCTTGATGACAACTAGATCATCACCAAACATCTGGAGCGCCTCATCTATCCAAGGTTCTTTGCTTTCGCCCCCACCCTCAGGGGTGTGTTCCAATTTGAAATTTTCCTTGGGAGGTTCTGCCGCACCTTGTATAGCGTCATTCCAATCTTTAAGCATCATCGTTACCAAACGGCATGGTCTACCAAGTTGACGTTCTAGTACTTGCTCGATCACTTGTTTGTTAGCTGGTTTCTCCGTTGTTTCACGGTGAATGTCATTTTTAAAGGCTACCAGAACAGAGTCTTCAAGCGCAGATACCGGTTCACCATTGACGAACCAAGCATGTATGGTCACTTTTTCATCTTTAACAGCTTGTAGTATTCCATTCCACTTGCTCTCAGCTGCTACAAACTCCGGGCTACTCCGCTGTGCCACATAGTTCTCAAGCCCCGAAGGAAGCTTAGCCGTTGAAGAAATTCTAGGCGAGGCACTTCGCGTAGCAGGACGATGTGACTGAGCTACTTGAGCATCTGAGCCTCCACCACTGCCCAAACCACCCTGCATCGCACGCTCCAGCTTCTTTTCTAGTTCAGCTAACTGACGTTTAAGCTGTTGAACTTCTGAGGTAGATGCGGCACTGGCCCCACTACTAGCGGTAACTTCATTGCCCACGTTCTCTTGCTGCGGAATGCCACATAGCTTCAAGAGTGCTACTTCAAATAGCATCTGAGGCTGTACAGCATATTTCATTTCTGTCTGATAGTGATTCAATGTATCAATCATCGCAAATAGCTGCCCTCGCGTAAAAGCTCCTGCCATCTCCCGGAAATCCTGAGGATCAAGCACACGCTCTGTTAGCTTATCCGCGGCTGGGACCATCTTAATCATCAACAAATCGCGGAAATAATACAACAGATTCTCCATACATTTATCGGCACTTTTGCCTTCCTGCATGAAGCCTTCGATCATTTGCAACATGCTGCCAACATCACCTTCAAGTAATGTCTTGGCTAGCTCTGCAAATTGCCTTGAGGGAATCCCTCCCGTCATATCCAGCACTTGTTGATAAGAAACTTGTCCGTCCGTAAATGAAGCTATCTGATCCAATATGCTAAGGGCGTCACGCATTCCACCATCCGACAACCTCGCAATATACTGAATCGCTTCATCTTCAGCGGTAATACCTTCCTGCTGACAAATCAGTTGTAGACGTTCACTTTGCTCTTCCAGAGACACACGCCGAAAATCAAAACGCTGACACCTAGAAATAACGGTTGCCGGCAAGCGATGTGGTTCTGTTGTCGCTAGAATGAACATGACATGTGGAGGTGGTTCCTCCAGCGTCTTAAGCAGTGCATTAAATGCTTCTGTCGTCAGCATATGAACTTCATCAATAATATAAACCTTATGCCTTACTTCCGTTGGGGCATATTTCACTTTCTCGCGGAGATCGCGGATTTCCTCGACTCCCCGGTTGGAAGCGGCGTCAATTTCAAGCACATCCATGACAGCACCCGCAGTAATTCTCCGGCACGAATCACACTCATTGCAAGGTTCCGACGCTGGCCCCTTTTCACAGTTTACAGCCTTGGCCAAAATCTTCGCGGCACTCGTCTTCCCTGTCCCCCTTGGCCCACAGAATAAATAGGCGTGAGACAATTTCCCCTCGCGGATCGCATTTTGCAACGTGCGGATAATATGCTGCTGCCCCACCATGTCTTGGAACGACTGTGGCCGCCAAGCACGGTACAACGCAATATGCTCCATATGCGGCACCTTCTTTCTTCCCTTCACGGCATTTGCCGCTACCTTATTATACTATACTCGGCCATCCGAGAAAAACTTCTAATTGAGTTCCTATATAAGTGTAATTTTCATAGTTATAGAACAATCTCTTTTAAAGAGTACCCCATCTTAACACAAAAAAACACCTCTGTCCTAGGACAAAGATGTATCTGTAAAAATATGTAGCCGTGCACCTGTTATTGATCATTGCGATCCAAGCGGCACCTTTACAGCGCAACTCGAGACAGGCTCTCCTCCGGCACAAGAGCAAAACTGCTTATGGCTGCTTCCTTCCGGACCTGACCAGGTTCACAGGTACTCATTGCGGAGGACCCGTCCGTCAACGTCTGCCGTAAAGACCGGACCTCACATCGACAAGACCTCTAACAGGAATTCAACCTCGCTATAGCGGATTGCGAGTTACAGGGCACCGCTACCTCCCCATCTAGCACGGTAAAAATGATTATATCTCATGCTCATTAAAATTGCAACCAAAGCCTATGTTGTCACTTAAGGTGTGATAAAGCAGTCACAACCCAAAACACCATATAATAGAAATAACACTAATTTAGTAGAGTTATAACTTCCCTACTCTGCTGATTTAACAAGAGGTTGTGTACTAACTGCCCATAGATTATTACCTATAAGTAGAAATCCAAAAGAAGTCGGTACTATACCGGTAAAATCGGTCCCACCTTGCGGGATCGTTATTTTCTCCCATTTCTTTCCGTCGGCTGAATAGATCAAAATCGTTTCTTTCTGAGCTCTCTCCTTAATAGCCCAGTCATAGTGATTACCCGCTGCTAAATATTCTTTTCCATTGAACCCGATCACATTCAAATACAATTGTAACCCATCAACGGAGTACTGCTTCGTCTTGGGATTCCAATTCGCTGATTTAAAAGAAAATAATTCCTTGGTGTCACTTCCATCCAACGTGGAAAATATTGAATTCTGATAGGCATACAGGAACCTATTACCATCCCAAATTCCATTATATCCACCTAAAAAGTTAGCATTTTTACCTGTCCAAAGCTTTCCATCCTTGGATACAGCAGAAGTATTGCCTGTCGCCAGAAAAATTTTCCCGTTCGTTACCAGGGAATCGAGGGGGCGTTCACCAGCGAGACTCTCCTCTAAGTTCTTAAACTGAGCTTTTTGAAAACTCTTCAGATCACTGGAAATCAGAATATGATTCGGACCAGGAAAATATAAACCATTAACATTCTTATCTCGTTCTTGGGCCAGGAAATAATAGGTTCCATTAACGAACAAAAGATCCTGAAATTCATATTCTTTTTTCGCAGTGTAAGGAATTACATGTCGTTCCCAGATCTTCCCGTCCTGGGAGGTAGCAAAGCCTAAGTTATAAAGTACAACGAATTGCCCACCATCAAAAATTAGCTTGCGAACCAAACCATTTGCCCCGTCATATTGGACCCCATCGATCATGGAGTAAGGTTCCTGAGCTTCCCACTTCAAACCATCGAATGATTTATAAAGATTGCCCCCATAATCAAAAAATAGATAGAATTGCCCATTATAAGCAATATCTCCTTGTTTACTATTAGAAACCCTATCCGTTACCTTCAATAATTGCTCGGTATACAGCTTAGTCTGGGCATGTACCCGCTGTGTTGGGAACAACGGTACCATCAGTAGTATCAAAATCAAGGAAATCATAGAACTTTTTTTAAGACTCATATCCCATCCTCCTAAACTCACAACTTTCATCCCAATGCATTTTATATCATAGTTTGATATATTAATAGTATAATATGGAATTTGATAGAAAGGATGAAATTATTGAAAATTTTAGGAAAAGCACTACTTACTACAGTTCTTGTCGCTGGGATATTTACAGGGTTACATACCAATCAAGTGAAAGCAGCGTCACCCGTCAGTATTCTATTAGATAGCTACCCACTTCCTTTCCCTACGGAGCCAATTATCGTAGAAGGAACTACCATGGTCCCTTTTCGAGCCATATCAGAAGCTCTGGGTATTCAAGTCACTTGGACTCAATCCACAAAGACTATTCTTGCGATCCAAGGCGAAGGAGCAAATACAACTCGTGTGCAGTTGACCCTGGGTAGCAAAAAAGCCATCGTTAATGGGTCCACCGTCAATCTCAATGTAGCCCCACAATCGGTGGGTGGCAATACGCTGATTCCGCTCAGTTTTTTCAGTCAGCAATTTGGTTCTGATGTGAAATGGGACCAGGCGACACGTACAGTGTCTATTACTTCTCCACAGAAGCGTTTATATACACTCGGTTTCTACGCAATCTCATCCTTCTCGGATGCCCAGTCCATCCCAAGTTTGGATTCCGTGGCCTTTGGTTGGAGCCGAATTGACGAAAACGGTAAGTTCACTCTGACTGGCAAAGATTATAAAATGCCTCTCCCAGCTGGAGATATCACCTCTGACACTCTAATCAGCAGCGCATCGGATTCACGTACAACTCCTTATCTCATGGTCTACTCCGGCGATGTAAACGGGGAATTATCTAAGATTATTAATGATGCTGATCTCCGGCGACAAGCTATAGCAGATATGATCTCTGCTGCTACCAGTAATAAATTCAAGGGGATTCTGCTCGATTTCGAAGGACTTGGACTAACGACAGACAAAACAATAACACGGCAGTCCTTTACTTCCTTCGTCAAGGACTTGTCCAAAGAAACCAGCGCTAATGGCTTGAAGCTATCTCTTGCATTACATGCGCTTAATTCCTCTTATCAAGGATACGATTACAAGGCACTTAGTAAAATTGCAGATGAATTAGTCATCATGGCTTATGATTATCAGAAGCCAAATGGCGTTACTCCACAACCTGAGCCAATAGATAAAGTTAATGAAGCTATTACACTCGCATTGAAGGAAACAGACCCTACGAAATTGGTGCTCGGACTTAACCTATATAGCGAGAATGCCGATTCCGTTACTTCTTTAATCGGTCTAGCTAAACGATATAACCTCAAAGGAATCGCTTTGTGGAGACTTGGACTGATCATCAGTGATCAATGGACTGAAATACGCCAAAGCGTTGAATTTAAGAAATAAGAACTTCATAGCACATAGCATAAAACGAACACAAAAAATCCCCCGGCCTCATCGAGGCGGGGGATTTGACATTTATTAGAGATGCTGTAGATACAGCAGGTCTTATTAGATGCCGTATTTTTTCTTGAATTTGTCCACGCGTCCACCAGCATCCAGGAATTTCTGTTTACCTGTGAAGAATGGATGGCAGTTGGAGCAAATTTCAACACGTAGATTTTGCTTCACGGAACCTGTTTCAAACGTGTTACCGCAAGCACAAGTTACTGTAGTCAAATTATATTTGGGTTGAATTGCTTCATTCATTGCTTTCACCTCTTTCCGCCCTGTACCTCATGCGTGCACAGAGTTATAATGACACATCCATGATTATATCACGACAAATGTTGTCACGCAATTGGATGTTTTTATTTAAATACGCTTTTTCACTCGCTGTAGCTCCGCTGGAGGAACATGCGTATAAGAGCCAATAACTACATCAGGTAATTCCTCTTGGAATATTTCAATGGCCTGCTTCATCCCCAGAACCTCACCCTTCGCCTTTGGAATCAGCTCCAAGTAGCTCTCTGGGTCAATGTTCAGGTTACGCAATTGAATTAGGCGAAGTTTACTTCTTCTAACGAATTCGATCATCGCTTCCACTTCTTCTTCACGGTCCGTAACCCCCGGGAAGATTAAGTAATTGATCGATGTGTACACACCTTGTTCGGATGCATAACGAAGCGATTTCTCTACGTTAGCTAATGTATATCCACGCGGTTTGTAATAAGCATTATAGTGATCATCTAAAGCACTAATCGTACTAACACGCATCAGATCAAGTCCGGCATCAACGATACCCCGAATATGATCACTTAGCCCTGCGTTCGTATTAATATTAATGTACCCCATATCTGTCACTTTACGCACTTCGCGGATCGCTTCGATAATGATTTTGGCCTGAGTCGATGGTTCTCCTTCACATCCTTGTCCGAAACTAATAATCGATTCCGGCGTCTTCAGATGCTCAAGCATAATCTCGACCAATTCATCCACCCGGGGGCGGAAATTCATCCGAGTCTGCGGTGCTACAAATCCACTATCATCCGGTTGCTCCGAAATACATCCGAAGCAGCCTGCATTACAGGAATAGGAGACCGGCACGGCACCTTCCCAGCGATTCAGGAATGTATTCGAAGCGGTTAGGCATTCATACCCTAATGCACAATTAGATAAATGCTCATACAATCGATTCTCCGGATAACGGGATCTCAGGTTCTTAACCTGGTTCTTCAATTCTAATGGATCACAATTCAGTGGATTCCACTTCTCAGGATCATCCGACAGCCGAGCTGTCACATAGAATTGACCGTCTTTCCATACCACAGCCGAATAACCAAAGAGCGGTAACTTATACTCCTTGTCTCTTTTTACATATCCAGGCAGGCACAGTCTGGTAAATCCCTGCGGAAGCAGAGCTCCAACCGCTTGCACTTCACCAGGGAGCGCCATCATTTCGCCCGTCTCAGGATCCATCCCAATCGGACGGGTACTTGGCAATCCAACCAAAGTTGCGCCATCTGGAAGTGGAATCAGTTCGTCTTCCATTATTTCAACGATCATATCTGCGCTACGAGCTAACCCATATAGCGTGGGATGATCGAACACTTGTCCTCGTTCATCTGCATATACTAAATACATGTTGTTCTCCTCTTCGCTTTCCCTTCATCTATCCTGTACCCAGGGTTATCAAGCCGATTGTTGTAACCTATGACCCAGATCCAGTGGTTCCAGGCGATGTCGCTGTACGTACCGATCGACGCGCACCGCTACTACTACCGGAAGGTGCACTTCCAGCTGCATCAAATGAGGCCAAAAACTCGGCGTTCGTCTTGCTATTACGTAGCTTCTTCAAAAAGCCTTCCACAAAATCATAAGAATCGTTCATATTCTTACGAATTGACCAGATGGTATCCAATTCTTCCTTATTTAACAACACTTCTTCACGGCGAGTTCCGGAACGGCGAATATCGATAGCTGGAAAAATACGACGTTCTGCAAGTTTGCGATCTAAGTGTAGCTCCATATTACCTGTACCCTTGAATTCTTCATAGATGATATCATCCATACGCGAGCCGGTATCTACGAGCGCAGTCGCCAGAATCGTCAGACTTCCGCCCTCTTCTACGTTACGAGCCGAGCCAAAGAAACGCTTCGGACGATGGAATGCTGCCGGATCAATCCCTCCGCTGAGCGTCCGTCCAGAAGGTGGAACGACAAGGTTATAAGCGCGAGCAAGACGAGTAATACTATCGAGCAAAATAACAACGTCCTTCTTATGCTCCACTAAGCGAATAGCACGCTGTAGGACAAGCTCTGCCACTTTGATATGATTCTCTGGAAGTTCATCAAATGTAGATGCAATGACCTCGCCTTTAACCGAACGTTGCATATCTGTAACTTCCTCAGGACGTTCATCGATTAATAATACGAATAATTCGATATCGGGATGATTGGTAGAAATACTGTTGGCAATTTCTTTCAGAAGCAGCGTCTTCCCTGCCTTTGGCGGAGCCACGATCAAGCCGCGCTGTCCGAGTCCGACTGGGGCGAGCACATCCATAATGCGGGTAGATAAATGATTAGGGGATGTTTCAAGCACGAGCTTAGTCTGCGGATAAAGGGGAGTTAATGCTGGAAAGTGTAAGCGTTCAGCGGCTACTGCTGGATTCTCCCCATTGACCGCATTCACCTGGAGAAGGCCGAAATATCGTTCGTTCTCTTTTGGCGTTCTACATTTTCCAGAGACCAGATCGCCCGTCCTGAGATCAAACTTACGTATTTGCGAAGCGGAAATATAAATATCCTCAGCACTCGGCAAATAATTGATCGGCCTTAAAAATCCATAACCTTCAGGTAAAATTTCGAGTACGCCTTCCATGAACATAAGTCCACTTTGTTCTGCTTGAGCTCTTAAAATAGCAAAAATCAATTCTTTCTTTTTCAACTGACCGTAATATGGAATTTGATACTGTTTCGCAAGCTTATATAGCTCGGTCAACTTCATCCCTTCCAAATCGGCTATTTGCAGATCCATGTAAAAACCACCTATTCAATTTTTTCATATAAACTGGAGTATTTTCTTTAATTCATTCTATCTAGCATATCCAATTAAGAGGTAAAACATTACAATTGCTAGAGGGCTACTCCTCTTGACGCCACACATCTGCACCCAAAGAACGCAAATTAGCGACAAGATTGTCGTATCCACGGTCAATCAATTCTACCCCAGAAACTTCAGTAATACCTTCATCGACAGTTAATCCTGCAATGACCAGTGCAGCTCCCGCGCGAAGATCAGCCGCTTTAACTTTAGCTGCATTTAACTTCCCACCTTCAATAATAGCAGAACGCCCTTCGACTCGAATTTTAGCGCCCATACGCACGAGCTCAGGTACATGCTTGAAACGATTACTATATACAAAATCACTCAATACGCTTACGCCCTCAGCTTGAGTTAGTAGGCTCGTCATCGGTGATTGTATATCTGTTGGGAAGCCAGGGTAAATCAATGCCTTCACATCTACGTGCTCGTATTTCGGAGCACCTATCACACGAATGGATTCATCCAACTCTTCTACAGTAACACCCATTTCAATTAACTTAGCGGTTAGCGCCTCCAAATGCTTCGGAATAACGCCATCAATCAATACATTTCCGCGGGTTGCTGCGGCTGCGATCATATACGTCCCAGCCTGAATTCGGTCAGGGATGATAGAGTGGCGACAGCCTTTAAGCTCGGATACACCTTCGATACGAATCGTTTCCGTTCCGGCACCTTTAATAATTGCTCCCATAGAGTTCAATAGTGTTGCTACATCTATAATCTCAGGCTCTTTAGCCGCATTTTCGATAATTGTTGAGCCTTTGGCCCGAGTGGCAGCCAACATAATATTAATCGTTGCTCCAACGCTACTAACATCCATATAAATTTTAGCGCCGCGCAACTCTTTGGCATGCAAATGAATAGCTCCATGTTCATTCGTCACGGTAGCTCCAAGCGCTTCAAATCCTTTAATATGCTGATCAATCGGACGAGGTTCAAAATTACAACCTCCTGGCAACCCAATAGTCGCCTCTTTAAATCGTCCTAACATAGCGCCCATCATGTAATATGAAGCACGCAGCTTCTTTACAGGGCCATTCGCCATCGGAATAGACTTAATATCGGAAGGGTCGATTCTCATATAACTACCTTCCCAAAATACGTGAGCTCCTAATTCCTCCAAGATCTCCGCATAAACCGCAACATCACTTAAAAGCGGTAGGTTATCAAGTACCACTTCAGATTCTGCTAAGATCGCAGCCGGGATCAATGCAATTGCACTGTTCTTGGCACCGCTGATCGATACTGTACCGTGCAGCGGACGTCCACCGCTGATCATTAATTTCTCCATAAGCTAAAGGGTCCCCCTACGTATTTTGCAGTCGGTAAACGACATGTTAATCCCCATTTTTGGTAAAGAAAATGGAAAGACACCGGCTAGCGGTGTGCTTTCCATATATTACTATTCGACTGTCTTGCCTGACAACCTAACCTAAACAGCAGGCGACAGATTTCAAAATTAATTAGGCTTTGTTGTTGGATCCAAACTCGCGGATTTTACCAGCAACAGTTTCTTGGATCGCTTCACGACCTGGTTTGATAAATGTACGTGGATCGTAGTCATTTGGTTTTGCCGCAAGCACTTCACGAACTACTTTCGTGAATACGATTTGGTTCTCAGTGTTTACGTTAATCTTGGAAGTACCCAAGGAGATGGATTTCTTGATGTCATGCTCAGGAATACCAGTACCACCGTGAAGTACCAATGGAAGTTTGATCGCGTTGCAGATTTCTTCCATTTCTTTGAATCCAAGGTTAGGCTCACCATGGTAAGGTCCGTGTACGGAACCAAGCGCAGGAGCTAGAGTGTCGATACCAGCTTCTGTAATTTTGATGCAGTCTTCTAGCTTAGCGTACATAATTCCGCCTACAGTGTCGTCTTCTTGTCCGCCTACTGTACCAACTTCAGCTTCTACAGAAACGCCTTTTGCATGTGCATATTCAACGACTTTCTTAGTCATTTCAACGTTTTCTTCGATTGGGTGATGGGAACCATCGATCATGACAGATGTAAATCCTGCATCGATAGCTTCTTTACATTTCTCGAAGCTGGAACCATGGTCAAGATGGATAGCGACAGGAACAGTGATCTTCATGTCGTGAATAAGACCTTCTACCATTTTAACAATTGTAGTAAAGCCACTCATATAACGTGCAGCGCCTTCAGATACACCAAGGATAACTGGTGATTTTTCTGCTTCAGCGGCAGCAAGAATAGCTTGTGTCCACTCAAGGTTATTGATGTTAAATTGACCTACTGCATATTTGCCTTCAAGCGCTTTGTTCAACATGTCTTTCATTGATACTAATGGCATAATTTCAATCCTCCTAAGATTGTTGGTTTTATCCTATTTTTAGCCGACATTCACACTTAGTTATTATATCACAACCGGGCAGAAATACTAAACAAGCTTTCAATCATGTTTGTGAACATGAACGCTGCTCAATGATGGTCCAATTTACGGCAAAAAAAGAACCCTAGCAACGTCTAACCGATGCTGGGTTCCTTCTTCTCTATAGGGCTCCGCCCCTCAACTGCTCGTGAACCGCCACGCGCATTTCATCAATATCGAATGGCTTGGTAAAATGCATCAGCGCACCCAAATCAGTTGCTTGCTTAATAATATTAAGCTCGCCGTAAGCGGTCATCATGATGACTTTTATCTCAGGATTTGCTTCCTTGATGTGTTTCAGAATCTCAAGTCCATCCATCCCTGGAATTTTCATATCCAGCAACACCAGATCAGGAGCTTCGCTGTGGACGATCTCAAGAGCTATCTTACCGTTAGGAGCTTGCAATGTCTTGTACCCTTCGCTACTGAATACTTCCATTAACAAAATGCGAATCCCATTCTGATCATCGACAATCAATATCTTCTTTTCTTCCACCGAGAACCCTCCTACAACCCCTTTTACATCCCAAACATAACAATTCGCCTCAAATTAGCAAATACCTTCTTATTTGGAAAAAGATACTGGATTATGTTTTGGAATTATATAGTAGGTTCACTGTTTCTCAGTTTCAAAAAATCTTGCATTTCAAAAATGCACTTAGGACAAATGTGTGATCGCAGCTTTCACGAATTCACGGAAAAGAGGCTGTGGACGGTTCGGACGGGAAGTGAATTCCGGATGGAACTGCACTGCCAGGAACCAAGGGTGACCCGGAAGTTCAACGATTTCAACAAGTCGTCCATCTGGTGAAGTACCAGAAATCTGAAGACCTGCTTCTTCAATTGCTTCACGATACGTATTATTAAACTCATACCGGTGACGATGTCTCTCATATACAAGCTCATCGTTGTAGCACTGCATCGCAAGCGAACCTGGAGTAAGCTTACATGGATACAGACCTAGACGCATCGTTCCGCCCAAATCTTCAATGTCTTTCTGCTCTGGCAATAGATCAATAACAGGATATTCTGTTGAAGGGTTAATTTCCGAACTATTCGCACCCTGTAGTCCAGCTAAAGAACGAGCATACTCAATAACAGCAACTTGCATACCAAGACAAATACCGAAGAATGGAATGTTGTTCTCACGCGCATAACGAATGGTAGAGATTTTGCCTTCAATCCCACGATCACCAAATCCGCCTGGCACCAGAATTCCACCGATACCTTCTAACAATTCTGCTACATTGTTGTCATTAACATCTTCCGCATTTACCCAACGAATCTTCACGTCAGCATTCGCGTCAAAACCAGCATGAGATAACGATTCAACTACGCTGAGATATGCATCATGTAGTGCTACGTATTTACCAACGATAGCAATTTCCACGGTTTTCTCCAGCTTTTTAACACGATCTACAAGACTCTCCCACTCACTCATGTCCGGTAGAGGGGTAGTTAATTTCAGGTGGTTAACAGCGATCTCATCGAGACCTTCATCCCGCAAATTAAGCGGTATTTCATATAGCGTATCCGCATCACGGCATTCTACAACAGCACTGACATCGATATCACAGAACAATGCAATTTTTGCCTTCATATCATCGGATAGCTCGTGCTCGGTCCGACATACAATAACGTTCGGTTGAATACCAATACTGCGTAGTTCCTTCACGCTATGCTGGGTTGGTTTTGTCTTCACTTCTCCAGCGGCTTTGATATATGGAATAAGGGTAACATGGATGTACATCACGTTCTCACGGCCAATGTCACTCTTGATTTGGCGAATGGCTTCAAGGAATGGCAAACTTTCAATATCTCCGACGGTCCCCCCAATTTCGGTGATGACCACATCAGAACCGGCTTCGCGTCCGGCACGATATACACGTTCTTTAATCTCGTTCGTAATATGCGGGATAACTTGTACCGTTCCCCCAAGATATTCTCCGCGACGTTCTTTACTAATGACGGAGGAATAAATCTTACCCGTCGTTACATTGTTGTTCTTCGACAGATTAATGTCGATAAATCTTTCGTAGTGACCTAAATCAAGGTCAGTCTCCGCGCCATCATCTGTTACGAATACTTCCCCATGCTGATACGGACTCATCGTACCAGGATCGACATTGAGGTAAGGATCGAATTTTTGAATTGTTACCTTTAACCCTCTGTTCTTAAGTAACCTGCCGAGCGATGCAGCCGTAATCCCCTTCCCGAGTGAAGAAACCACCCCGCCTGTTACGAAAATATATTTTGCCACAGTCAAAAAACCTCCTAAAAGTACGTTGTCCAAAAGCTACCGATAAACCAGATTTGCAGGTGACCTTAGAATCTTTAGCGTAACCCATTTCCTATGATTACATAGCTAAATGAGCAATAAAAAAACAAAAAAGTGACACCCGAATAGGTTCGGGGCACTTTTATAAAAAAATCATATTTATAGGTTTGAATCATAAGCCCATGCAATAGTTTACCCGTTACCTTAGCCTCTGTCAAGTAAAGAAGGAAGGGATTAAGGGGACATACTGTGGCAAATTTAGAGCTAAATTAAAGGTGGTAATTCCACCTTAAAGATCATCCTCATCTTCTTCTAATTCATCTTCAGAATCCGAATCATCTTCCTCATCGAGGACTTCATCTTCTTCATCCAACTCTTCATCTTCCAACAGGGAATCATCTTCGACTTCTTCAACGTCTTCTTCATCTTCATCGGTGAATAATTCATCATGATCATCGTCAACTTTGTCGAAGCCGTCGCCATCTGGGGTGTAGGATTCTTCTTCAGCGAAGTCCTCATCTTCAATATCATCATCGTCATCATTGATAATCCGTGGACGCTTAGCGTTACCAATTGGATCTTCCGACTTCTCAATTGGATACCAACGTTTCAAACCCCAAAGATTAGTGCCAACACAAGCAAAACGGCCATCGATATTGATCTCCGTATATAGTTGTGCGATCGCGTCAACGGATTGCTCTTCCGACATCCCGCGAACTTTAGCTACTTCTTTCATAAGGTCACGATAGTAATACGGTGTATTTGCTGCTTTTAAAATCATAAAGGCCAAATCAACCATAGGAATTTCCATTACTTTATCCGGATCGATTTTCAAATTAAGTGAGGTACTCACTGGCGGACACTTCCTCTCACGCAATGTTCATTAGAATACAAAGTTACAATCTAAAGCATTTTCTGTAATTAATATCTTCACTAACATATCCATATCACACATTAGTAAACCCTATTTGGAACTAAATTGCAAGTTTTAAAAAAGTGACCTGTCTCCGTCCGGTATGTGGGGACCACAAAGAAAAAGACGGGAACATATCGTTCACCGTCTCCTGACTGTATCCTCTTCAAAAGGAAGCTCGAAGCAACCCCTGAAGGTTAATGAAAACCATAAATGGCTCTCCCTCCATCCTATGTCCAGATTTACACTTTGACACGGGGGGCCGAGCTAAACTTTAGAAATTGTATCTTTGGGACCGCCTGAGCCTACTGCCTATTTCCTATAAATAGGGCCCCTTCCCCATTCAGCGATTAAAACATCATCATAATATACTGCAATACTTCGTCAGGAGGGGCTACCACAATGGACTACTCCAGATTCCTGCAATATTTGAATGGCCACATGGATACCTCCGGAACAAGCGGACGGCAGATTATCCGTTTCCCCCATCCGGCCCAATATGCCGAATGTTTACGCCAATTACACAAACTCAGAACAAAGATGCCCGGACTGAGGCGCGTACGTACATCTTCCCTACTTCGGGCATTTCTATGCCCACTCGGTTTGCCCGATAGGGTAACTCACAATCGATTTGGGCTCTTCGTTGAGGAAGATTCTATCATTAGTGTCCACGCCCCCTCCTCTCCTAGCAAAGATCGAAGCCCTGACATTCCCTGGGGCGTCAAACGAATTGAAGCACCCGATGTTTGGCCACTCTCGACCGGACAGCAAATTCGAATCGGTGTTATTGATACAGGAGCAGACTATGGCCACCCCGATCTTAGGAGCTCACTGGCACGTGGTATCAATCTTCTAAACCGCTTCACCCTACCCCATGATGATAACGGACATGGTACTCATATCGCTGGCACTATTGCTGCCTCAGGAGGATCGCAGGGTATTATTGGCGTGGCTCCACGCTCATTGATTTTTCCCGTCAAAGCGTTTGACCACAATGGCTCTGCCTACGTCTCAGATATTATCCTTGGTATCGACTGGTGTGTCAGAAACCATATGAACATCGTCAATATGAGCTTTGGCATGCGGACCAAAAGCGTGTCACTACAAAACATTATTCATAAAGCACATGAAGCGAATATCGTTGTCGTTGCTTCCTCAGGTAATGATAAGAAAAACCGAGCCATAGATTATCCTGCAAGATATCCTCAGACCATTTCTGTTGGTGCGACTGGCAAAGACGGCCGTGTTGCTCCATTCAGTAACCGGGGTCCTTATATTGATATTTACGCTCCTGGAGAGAAAATATACTCCTCTTGGCTTGGCGGCGGACACCGCGAAATGAACGGCACATCTATGGCGACGTCGCATGTTAGCGGAGCTATAGCTCTGCTCTTGGCGCTCAAACCTGAACTTACACCAGACCAAATCAAACGACGGCTTCGTCGCACCGCACGACCCTTACCTGCCAACAGCAGGGCAAAACCGGGTACAGGAGAAGCTAATGCAGCACGCTTGTTACGTGGCAAACCTAAACGATAAATGATGAGGTAAAAACCGCCCTTCCCTTGATCAAGGGGAGGGCGGTTGATTTAAATTTTATAGGTAGAAGCTTGGATGTTACATCCGTTCTGGCGCGGACACGCCAATTAATGTAAGCACATTAGCAAGAGTAGTACGCACAGCCCCTAGCAACGCGAAGCGCGCAACAGTCTGTTCAGCATCTTCAGTGATTACACGCTCCGCTTTGTAATAACTGTGGAACAATGAAGCCAGCTCGTACACATAACGGACGAGACGATGTGGAGCAAAATTCTCCGCTGCCAATCTAATTTCCTCCGGCAGTTCGCCGATTTTACGAAGCAAATCAAATTCATGTTCTGCCGTCAGTTTGCTTAAGTTAATGGACTCCAACGTAGGAATCTCAATACCCTGTTCCTCAGCTTGACGATAAATGCTACAAATCCGCGCATATGCATATTGCACGTAGAAGACAGGATTCTCATTCGATGTTGAAATAGCCAAATCCATATCGAAATCAAGATGCGAATCCATACTACGCATGGTAAAGAAATAGCGAATCGCGTCGACGCCAACTTCATCCATCAAATCGACCATTGTAACGGCTTTACCTGTCCGTTTGGACATTTTAACCTTTTCTCCATCTTGGAAAAGACTGACCATTTGAGCAATAAGCACCGTCAGTTTAGCTGGATCATTACCAATTGCCTCCATAGCTGCTTTAACACGTGGGATATAACCATGGTGATCGGCACCCCAGATATTGATCATACGGTCAAATCCACGGTCGTATTTATTGCGGTGATAAGCGATATCTGGAGTTAGATACGTATAGGTACCATCATTCTTAACGAGTACACGATCTTTGTCATCGCCGTAATCCGTCGTCCGTAACCAAGTAGCTCCATCTAACTCAAAAGTCTGGCCTTTTCCACGCAATTCCTCAAGTGAAGACTCTACTTGTCCATTCTCATACAGGGAAGTCTCGCTGAACCAAACATCAAATCCAACCCGGAAACGTCCCAAGTCCCGTTTAATCTTCGCAAGTTCCTTCTCTAGTCCAAATTTACGAAGAAATGCTTCCCGCTCCTCAGGAGTCAAAGATAGCAAACCTTCACCTTGCTCTTGAACGAGTTCTTTGGCAAAGCCTTTAATATCTTCACCATGATAACCGTCTTCTGGCATTTCAACGTCTTGCCCAAGCTCCTGTAAGTACCGTGCCTCAATCGACTTACACAAGTTAACCACTTGGTTACCGGCATCATTAATGTAATATTCACGAGTAACTTCATAACCTGCAAAGTCCAATACGTTACAGAGCGCGTCTCCAACCGCTGCACCACGAGCATGTCCTAAATGTAGACTACCTGTTGGATTTGCACTGACAAATTCAACTTGGATTTTGTTCCCTTGGCCATCGTCTATACGTCCATAATCTTTACCTTGAGCGTAGACTTGCTCAATTACTGGATACAAGTAACTTTTACTCACCGTAAAGTTAATAAATCCAGGTCCGGCGATTTCCGCTTTTTCAATACCTGCCTTCTCATAATCGAGATGACTTACAATTTCTTCGGCAATTTGCCGTGGATTTTTCTTAGCGATTCGGGTTAACTGCATCGCTGCATTGGTTGCCAGGTCACCATGAGCCTTTTCTTTCGGGACTTCCATAGCGATAGCTGGAATTTCTTCAAGCTCTGCCAGCCCTGCTGCCGTTATTGCAGATATAATCGCTTCTTTCACCTTCTGATTCATTTGTTCCAATGGATTGTGTGTCATTTCAAACTTCCTCCTGTATATTTAAGCTAATAGCAAAATGTCCCGATAACTCATCATAAACATATAAATCGTATTCCCAGAACACTGTGCCGTTTGCACCTTCTAAATGGGTCTCTACCTTGTGGGTATCCGTGGATAGATTAAACTTCGTAAACGGAGAACGATAAAATCCAGGTAATCGTTGCCCCGCCGTAAATGCCTGCTGTGACTCCACTTCACCATGTCGCATAATCTTGATCTCGCCGCTTGATATTTTGACCATTGTACGTGTTATACCACCTGTTGGCCCTCGGTCCGGTTCCTCATATTTCACATAAAAGGCACCATCTTTGGCAACAATCACTTCGCCCTTGATCTTCTGAACACTCTTGTCCTTCCCCTGAGTACTCGTGATCTCAATCAGGACTTCCTTCTTGTCTGGCATGTCCAATAACTCCATTCTATATCCTTTACATCAAAGTTTTCTTATTGTACTACTATATCCAGTTCATCACATCAATTCAATACGATCCATGTATTAGATGAAACGACCCTAGGTTTAAATAAATAAAACGCCACTCCTTTGAGCAACGTTTTTTTATCGTTCATCTATAAAGGTTGGCTTAACACAATGTATTTTACCTTATTAAGGTCGAAGTAAAGATGGAAATTATAGTAATCCCCCACTTTATAACTCCATCTACTAACTAATTTCATGGCCCACGGCCCAAGTTTATCCATAACCTGGTCTATTGTGAGACCAACCTTAACACCGTCCCCTGTTTCATAAACATCATTAGTGAATATAATTTGCCGGTTCAACATGATAATTCCATGATCAAATTTCTGCGCCTTTTTAACCTCACCCGTTCCTTCATCATAAAAAGAGATCGTCCAGACCGATTCTGCATCCTTCAGCTTGGTCTCCCAGCCGTTGAAATCCAAGCCATCCATCTGAACTCGTTCTGCTGTCAAAGCTTCAGGATCAACGTTACCGGCATTCTCCTGTTGAATCCTTGCTTGCTCCAAGAATGTATCCAGCTCAGCCAGTTCAACATTTATCCTGAAGAGTCCTTGCATCAACAGCAACACTTGATCATCTGCGTAATATGATGAACCTCCCAACTCAAACGTATTGTTATTTATATCATAAGGCAAATCAACTACCTGTTCTTTCAATGCAAAGTGTATAACCGCTTGTTCAACGTCAGCCTTAGCTTCCGTCTCGGCCTTGGCCGCCGTCGTATCAGCCCATCTTAATGATTGCAAAATTACATATAGTCGCTCAGCCGGAATATCTTGCTTCATTCCCTTGTACTCTACCGAAATGGACTGTACATCTTCTTCCTGAAAATCAAGCATTTCAATCAAATAAGGCAATATAACGATTGGCTTTACAGGAGTAGCCGTCGGAATCGGCGTGTTGTTATCTTCATCCTTATTAACTTCAACAGGGGAGTCCCCCTGTGTAGAAGTAGGACGATTTGAAGGGGTCCGATAAGTAATTGCTACTATTACCATAACTACCACGACGATAATTACGCTCGACATAATCAATAGTTTTTGCTTATTCCTGTTCACAAGAGCACCTCCTGGATTGTCTCAGATAATAAAAACAGACATCTTCTCACAATTTCACTGTGTAGAAGATGCCTGTTGTCACTTAGCTATTTTATTTGCGAAAAAAGTCCACTGCTACTTCACAAAACCAAGCAGCATTTCACGGATTAGCTTAGCTGCCACGATTGGGGTTTGCTCGGTAGGATCATATATTGGAGCAACCTCAACGAGATCACATCCTACGACATTTACGTCAGAGCCTGCGATAAGATGAATCGCATCCAGCAATTCCTTCGAAGTGATGCCCCCCGCCTCAGCCGTACCCGTTCCCGGTGCGCAGGAAGGATCAAGCACATCAATGTCAATGGTCACGTACACCGGACGACGTCCAAGCTTCGGTAATTCCATCTTCAGTGGAGCAGCGACCTCAAATGGATGGAAATGAGTATTCTCCCGTCCGAATAGGAACTCTTCCTTCGAGCCCGAACGGATTCCGAATTGGTATACATTCTTACCACCCATCAACGCAGCGGCCTTGCGAATTGGAGTTGAGTGGGACAAGGGCTCGCCTTCATAGTGTTCACGAAGGTCGGCATGTGCATCAATATGAATTAAAGCGAGGTCTGGATACTTCTCATACACAGCCTCAATTACAGGCCAGCTTACGAGATGCTCCCCGCCAAGTCCAATAGGGAACTTATCGTCTGCCAGTAAACCACGTACGTATTCACCAATTACTTCAAGACTACGCCCTGGATTACCAAAGGGTAGCAACAGATCTCCAGCATCAAAATAAGATGAGTCTAAAATACTTTTATCCAAATAAGGGCTATATTCTTCTAAACCAACCGAAGCCTGACGGATTCGGGATGGACCAAAGCGAGATCCGGGACGGAAGCTGACCGTATAATCCATCGGCATACCGTAAATAACCGCTCTGGCAGAATCATAATTTTCTGAGCTACAAATAAACACATTGCCGGAATACGCTTGATCTAGTTTCATTCTCCTTATTTCCCCCTATTTCACGAGATCTTCAACGAATTTTGGTAATACGAAAGCTGCCTTATGTAGCTTAGGTGTATAATACTTCGTCTCAATCTCTGGAATTTGCCTCTCGTCCACTTCAAGTGGATCATACTTCTTACTACCCATCGTAAATGTCCACAAACCACTTGGATACGTAGGAATATTTGCTCCATAGACACGTACGATTGGGAAGATCTCTTTCACATCACGATTCACCTGCTGGATCAAATCAGCCTTGAACCAAGGGTTATCTGTCTGGGCAACAAAAATCCCATCATCTTTAAGTGCCTCATAAATCCCTTGATAGAATCCACGCTCAAACAGTGGAGCAGCAGGACCTACAGGTTCAGTAGAGTCAACCATAATGACATCGTATTTATTTTTATTTTCAATAATATGCATATATCCATCATTCACTTGTACTTCAACCCGAGGGTTGTCTAGTTCACATGCGATCTCTGGCAAGTATTTCTTCGAATATTCAATTACTTTGCCGTCGATATCAACTAAGACAGCCTTCTCCACTCCTGGGTGTTTGACTATTTCACGGATTACCCCGCCATCACCGCCACCTACAACAAGAACATGCTTAGGATTTGGATGTGTGAACAAAGCTGGGTGAGCTACCATCTCATGATATACGAACTCGTCCTTCACCGTTGTCATCACCATGCCATCCAACACAAGCATCCGTCCAAACTCTTCCGTATCAATCATCGCTAAATCCTGAAAGTCCGTTTTTTCCGTTACCAACGTCTCCCGGATCTTTGCGGTAATTCCAAAGACAGGTGTTTGTTTCTCCGTAAACCACAATTCCATCGTACCAACCTTCTTTCCGCCAGAATAGTGTTTAGTCGTTATATCAAGCCAGGTTAGGCTCCCCCAGATTCACTTCTTGCAAAGTTTCACTTCCTATATTGTACCAAACAAATTTGATTATATTAAATCGAGACTAAAATGTGAATATCTACCCCAAACTTTCCCATACTTAAAAATAGTACCCCCTGAACAATACAGATACGGTTAGTGGAAGGAGGGGCGGTTCATGCAGCGACTGACCCGTAGCGGAGGCAAGAAACCCCGCAAGCGCAAGTGGTTATTTATCAAGTGTATATTATCTGCCGGCCTGCTCGGCATGTGCGCCATGGGCATTATGCTATTGTATTTATTTCAGTCTGAGCTGCCCCTAGCTGATTCGGATCGAAATTCACAATTGCTAGATCAAAACGGCAATAGCATCGCTGTCTTCTCAAGTGGAGAACGCAACAGGATCAGTGTAACGCTTGACGAGATCTCCCCTTGGCTTATTCAGGCCACACTTGCCGTAGAGGACCGGCAATTTTATGATCATATCGGTTTTGATATTAAGGGCATGACTCGGGCCCTCCTTGTGAATTTGAAGGAAATGGACAAAGTACAGGGTGCTAGTACGCTAACCCAGCAATTAGCCCGGAATCTATACCTGTCACATGAGCGTACTTGGTCGCGCAAAGTCAAAGAAGCTATGTATACGGCTCAACTCGAAATGAAATATAGCAAAGACGAAATTTTGCAAATGTACCTAAACGAAATCTATTACGGGGGCGGAGCCTATGGAATCGAGGCCGCAGCGCAAATGTACTTTGGGAAGTCTGCCAAAGATCTGAATTTAGCAGAGAGCGCGATACTTGCAGGTGTACCGAAGGGTCCCACTTATTATTCCCCGTATAATCATATGAAGAATGCTAAGGACCGGCAGCTTACCGTGCTGTCCGCCCTTGTGGCCACAGGAAAAATAACGCAAAGCCAAGCGGATGAGGCATATGCCGAAATGTTGTCTTTCAAATCGCAGAAACAGCGGACAACGGCAGATCAGGCCCCCTATTTTCGCGATTATGTTCGGGGTGTTGTCATCCATGAGTTGGGGTTTGATGAGGAATTGCTGGAGCACGGTGGGCTTAGAATTTATTCCACACTCGATATGGATGCAGAGAAAGCAGCCGAAGTCGCAGTTACCTCTGAACTTAATGGTTCAGAAGGGCTGGAGGCTGCCTTGGTGTCCATAGATCCGCGGAATGGGCATATTAAAGCGCTTGTGGGTGGCGTTAACTATACTCAAAGTCAATATAATCATGTCTTCGCAACGACCCGTCAACCAGGTTCAAGTTTCAAACCGATCATGTATTTGTCGGCGTTGTCTTCGGGCAAGATGACGAGTGTCAGTAAGTTCAGTAGCCAACCCACCCTATTTCATTATGACGAAAACCGAAAAACATACAGTCCTAAAAATTTTGGAGATAAATATTTAGGCGAAATCGATATGCGCCGAGCCATCGCCGCCTCGGACAACATCTACGCCGTCAATACCATCATGACTGTTGGTGCTGAACAGGTAATTGAACTCGGTCGTAAAATGGGAATTACTAGTCCGATGGAGGCTGTACCTTCACTTGCACTTGGCACTTCACCAGTAAGCCCCTTCGAAATGGCATCGGCCTTTGCGGTAATTAGTAATCAAGGGAAGAAAATCACTCCTGTGGCCGTTCTGAAAATAACGGATGACAAGGGGCATGTGCTCTACGAAGCCCCCTCTCCCAAAGCAGAGCAGGTCGTCGATCCTGCCGCCGCTTACGTGCTGACACATTTAATGGAGAGCGTATTTGATACAGGTGGGACCGGAAACCGAGTATCTGCAAGTATTAAGCGACCTGTGGCTGGTAAGACCGGTACAACGAGCACAGATGCTTGGCTGGTCGGCTACACGCCGGAGTTGTCCACTGCGGTGTGGGTCGGTTATGACAAGGGTAAGATACTCGGGACCGCAGAGTCACATAAAGCAGCTCCAATTTTCGCAAAATATACAGAAAAAGCACTCGAGAAGGTTCCACCAAAAATCTTCCCTATCCCGGACGGGGTAGTAAGTCTCTATATCGACCCGACCAGCGGATTGCTGGCAACCGCTGACTGCCCGGACAAGCAGCTTGAAGTATTTATCAAGGGGACTGAACCGAAGGAAGTATGCGCGGAGCATGGCAAAGGGAAAGGAGAATCCGTGCAACCTTTACCAGTAAAAGAAAAACCAGAGAGCCACTCCTGGTGGAGTGACCTAAAACGCTGGTGGATGGACTAATGATGTCTGGGTCGATATGATGAAGGTATCTCATTTAACCCAATTTTTAAGGAGAACCTAAGGATGCAACCCACTGACAAAAATTACACGGGGGGAGAGCCCCTCCCACTTTCTTTTTATGGTATGTCAGCTTTAGAAGTCGCTCCTCTCCTACTCGGTCAGACGCTTGTACGACATACAGAACAAGGCGACATCTCTTGCCGGATTATTGAAACGGAGAGCTACGGCGGAGTGGGAGATAAAGGCAGTCACGCCTTTGGCGGGCGGCGTACCGCGAGAACAGAGGTCATGTTTCACGAGGGTGGCTTAGCTTATATTTATTTAATCTATGGTATGTACAACTGTCTTAATGTAGTGACCGGGCCGTCTGGCGATCCCCAAGCCGTACTCATTCGTGCGGTTGAACCGCTAACTGACAACGATGAAATGCTTATGCGTATGAATCGGGACATCCACATCCGTAAACCTGCTGATCTCTCAGGTGGTCCCGGCAAGCTATGCCGAGCACTTCGTATCGATAAGTCGTTAAACGGAAGCACTCTTTACGAACAAGGTTGTCACCTTTGGATTGAAGCAGGCCAACACCCAGACAATAATTCCAGTATTGTACAAGCACCACGCATCAATATTGACTACGCCGAGGAATACGCCTCCAAGCCATGGAGATTTTATTACCGCGATCACCCTTATGTGTCTGTCGTCGATAAAAAAGCGACAGCGTGGTCCCTCCCAACGTCAAGATAATCGGTAAATTACCGAGTATCATCGTCGTCGCATGACGATAAGTAATCGTGCATTTCTGGAAACTTGAGGACGAGCCAAAATGTATGCGAAAAAACGAACACAATGAGCGACGTGGGCGATAGTTAAGCCGAATGTATACGAAAAAACGAATACAATGAGCACCGGAGACCGTAGACGAGCCAAATGTATGCGAAAAACCGAATACATGATGGGGCGGGGACTATGGCAACGGTGACAAAAACACACTCAAACCTCCTAACGAAGGTACATAACATTATTTCGCTGAAAATGACCCTTTGTAAATATAACGAATCTCTGTGATTCGTTATAATGAACTGATTAAAATGCACAAAAGAGGTTGCTCAAAGTCATCTATGATGACTTTGAGACAACCTCTTCTTCTTTTGTGACTCAATAGGTTATGACTCTAGGGCACTCTTCAATTCCTCAGGAGAACGATCCCACCACTCGCTATTGGTCTCGATCAGCAGATTTTTAAGTACAGCCTTCTGCTCAGTAGCCAGACCATCCAGGATAATTCGGCGTTTAAGCGCGTAATCCATCTTATTCACATGATCGGCAAGAATTTTCCATCCACGACGCGCTTCGGTATCAATCCACATCTCACAAGCTGTGATCCCACCATAGAATTGACCTTCTGGTGAGCGGTCTACAGCCACCCATACGATCCATACTTGCCGTCCATTCGGAACGTCTTCGCGGTTAATCGAGAACTTGATTCCTTTTTCAACTTTGCTCTTCGCATGCATTGCACCAATATCAATGTAGGCTTCATCACCATCAATAATAACAGGCGACATACTGTTCAAATCGATTGAACCTGCACCGAAACCTTTATGCTTGCTATTCTCTTTATTACTAATAATATTTAAGGCAAATATTTTCTTGCCTGGTTTCTCCGTGTTATCCATAGTCCCCTCCATCTTTCCTGATCACGCCATATTTATATTTTATTTTAGCTAATAATCTCCTGAATGCAAACATATACATGCTGTAGATGCTTGTCAACAGGAGGTATCCATTGTATGACCCGACGAAATATGATCTTCGGCATTTCTATTATTTCCTTATGCCTCATCGGCGGAGCCCTAACGTTTGCCCTTCGTCCAGATCAGGACAATCTTCCTTCGCTCGCCTCAGAAATGGGCAAGCCTCAGGCCGTCCAAAGTTTGAAAGAAGCACCTCCTGCTACACCAATCGAAAGTATTCAGCAACCGACAGCGGAAGTGCTGAGCCAGCGGGTGACAGAGTATCACATCGATGTGAGCTTGAATGAGAAGGAAGGGACATTAACCGGCTCGGAGACACTGACTTGGACTCATCCCGGTAAGAAGACTGTCAATGAATTGTACTTCCATCTATATCCCAATGCGTTTGCCTCGGCTGATACTACCTTTATGAAGGAATCTGGCGGGAAGCTACGTGGGGACACCATGCCAAAAGATGGTTGGGGGAATATGGAGTTAACTGAGATAAGAACCAGTGATGGTATCTCCTTGCTCCACCGAATACAGTACGTTCAACCTGATGATGGGAATGTAAAGGACAAAACCTTAGTCAAAGTACGCTTGCCTGTCTCCGTTCGGGGCGGAGAAAGTGTAACACTAAGGATCAATTTCACCGTGAAGTTACCTAAAATATTTGCCCGAATGGGTTCTGCCGGAGATTTTGTTATGGCAGGCCAGTGGTTCCCGAAGCTGAGTGTCTATGAACCCGTAGGAACACGTGGTGTGACCACAGAAGGTTGGAACCTCCATCAGTATCATGGAAATTCTGAATTTTATTCTGATTTCAGCATTTACAACGTGAAGATCAACGTACCTAACAATTATACCGTTGCTGCCACCGGATTTCCGACCAAAGCAGCGGTAATCCAAGGAGATCGAAAGACGGTTCAATATTATGCTGATGATGTGCATGATTTTGCATGGTCAGCTTCACCTAATTTCGTTTATGCAGAGGAGCCCTTTTCTTCTCCAGATGTTCCTGGTGTCCGAATCAAGTTATATTTAGATCCCACTCACAAGGACTTGAAAGAACGTTATTTCTACGCAGCCAAAGTCGCATTATCCAATTTCAGTAAATGGTATGGCCAATATCCTTACTCTACTCTGTCCATTGTTGTTCCTCCAATCGAAGGCAACGGAGCAGGTGGGATGGAGTATCCGACCCTCATCACCGCTTTTGGAGCAGGTAACGAATCTCCTAGCAACAATGAGCTTGAACGAACGGTCATCCATGAAATTGGTCATCAATTCTTCTACGGAATGATTGCCAGCAACGAATTTGAAGAGGCCTGGTTGGACGAAGGGTTCACCTCCTACTTAGAAGACAAATTAATGGAACAAGAATTCGGCATCAAGCCTAATCTCCCACTCCAGGTCGCGATGATCTCTTCACCAATATCATTGACACAGGTAGCCTGGAAGTATGGTTCAAGTGACAATTACGCAAAAAATGTATATTACCGTGGTAAGCTTGTTCTACTCGATATTGAACGTCAGGTTGGTAACAAGACCATGAGCAGAATTTTAACTACCTATGCCCATAAATATCGGTTCAGGCACCCAACGACGACCGATTTCCAAAGAATCGTGGAACAAGTTACTGGACGTAGCTGGAAGCCATATTTCAAACAATATGTTTATGACGGAAAGATGACTGATTACTCCATTGATAACATCACCGTGAATTCGATCAGCCAGGGGAATGACCCGCTGTTCGAATCCATCGTCGATATTAGCCAGATAGGGGCAACAGCCCCTAAGATTCCAATATTATTTACCTTTAAGGATGGACATACCACTCGGAAAGTATGGAGTGGAGAAGACAGCAAGGTAGAGTTGAAGCTGCAATATAAAGAACCATTGGCTTGGGCTATGATCGACCCTGACTATTCGCTTGTGCTAGAGAACAAGCATATCAACAATTTTTTAAAGGCTGAGGTCGATGGAACACTTCGTACTCGCTCCAACCTCGGGATCGTCAAACTACTGGAGGCTGTGCTCGGATCATTTCTGTGGTGATGCTTACGAAATAAGTTCTGTTCGACGTATTTCATCGAGGTTATTACACGCAAAACTAAGCTGATACTTACGAAGTAAGTTTTGCCCGATGTATTTCATCGAGGTTATTGCACGCAAGACTTTTAGGAGGGTAAGTTATGACCTATGTTCGCAGTGGATGGGAGCGTCTAAAGAAGCAGTTTCCCTCCGTCATTATTCTGTTTCTTTATCAACTTCTCTGGGGGTTCTTCTTGTACCGACTGGTCGATACCGTCGTCACAGCGGTGCTGCAAAGATATCCTGATCCTTCACTTAGCGACTTAAGCCGGGTTTTGTTCCTCATAGAAGGACAAATCGGGTTGCAGCAAAATCACGACATTAGAGTGTATTGCTTGATTTTGATCGGAATGGTGGCTATTCGCTTACTACTGACCCCTCTGATCCAAGCAGGCATTTTATACGGACTCATTCCGCAGGAATCACAGAAATCCGGATTACCGTTCTTTAGAGGTATGAAAGAGTTCTGGAAGCCCCTCTTTTTCTTTTATATTCTGGAGCTTGCTCTTATTCTGGGCCCAGCGTTTTGGATTGCACCCAAGCTATATGTGCTCTGGCCCCGGTTACTGCAATCAGGAGGAAGCCTTCCTATCCTGCTGACTACAGGAGGATATGTGTTAGGTTGGATCTGTTATGGATGGCTCATCCGTCAATGTCTGCTATTCGCTCAATTCGGATATCTGTTCAAGGTGGGAACCTGGAGTTCCTTATTAACCTGCATAAGGCATCTACTGCCGGGAATTGGAATTACGCTCATTCTAGGAATCTCTACGTTCGCTGTGTTTATGTTATTTGGAGCCGTTTCATGGATTTGGACGGGTTTGCTCGCTCTGATCTTGCAACAGGCTCACCCTTTATTCCAAAGTATATTTAAAGTTTGGCAAGTAACCTCTCAATATCATCTCTGGCAAACGAAGTCACAAAAAAGTTAAATTTATCCGAACACTACCAAACTTCATATTCCCTTTAATAACAAGACCTCCGTTAATATACGGAGGTCTTGTCTTCTATATCAGTCTGTAATTCTCGTTATTTAACCATTGCCAAAAGATACCTAGCCCTGTTACAATAACAGCAGTAACAACTTTGTAATTATTTTTGTTACCTTTAGCAGGAATTTAAATCTAGATGTAGAATATGTAATCTCGGAAGTTATTATCTCAGCCGAATTCCCTTAACGGGGAACGGGGGAACCACTTTGGGTGAATTGATCTCGCTTCAGAGGGATCATAGGGGACCTTCAACCGAATCCTTAAGCTAACCTCGTAGGCATTGGAAGGAGCTTGACCTGTTTTGAAGAAAAAGTTAACTGCAGTAGCCGTAGGTTGTGCCTTATTATTTACACTGGGAACTGGTAGCGCTTTCGCAGATTCTAAGCTAGACAGCGCCGTCGATAAAGCTCTTGGTAGCAAGTATGCATCCGGTGGAACCACAACTTCTGGATTTGACTGCTCTGGATTCACGATGTTTGTATTTGGCAAGCTCGGTATCGAGCTACCACATCAATCGGGATCCCAATATAAGATGGGAACTGCAGTATCCAAGGATGAATTGATTCCAGGAGATTTGGTATTCTTTAATACCAATGGCAAAGGCGTTTCACACGTCGGCGTTATGGTTAGCGACGGGAAATTTGCTCATGCTTCTTCTTCTAAGGGAGTAGTTATCAGCAAACTTAGCGATGATTATTATGTTAAACGCTATGTCGGGGCTAAACGTATTCTTAGTACAGATAAGTTCGAACAAGTTACTTCGGATACTGAAGATCACGATGATGTAGAGTAAACAACAACTATAAGTATGCAAAACCCGTAGATCCTTTCTGCGGGTTTTTTTATTTTCCTGCTCAGGAATTATTACCACAAAAGCGGGAATCATAAACAGGTCGATGATAGTTTTAAGGTAAAATAATACATTTGGCTGATCAAACTTGTAAAACCTTTATCTCTTTGATAAAATAACCAGAGTAAATAGTAACAAATTTGTAATCTATGTTTTTAAAACGACGTCTATTTTCAGGTGCACAATATTGAACAGCCGAATTCCCGGCACCGGGGAAACGGGGGATCCATGATGGGTGAATTGATCTCGTTTCAGAGTGATCATAGGGGACCTTCAACCGAATCCTTAAGCTAACCTCGCAGGCACTGGAAGGGATTTGACATCTTGAGAAAGACATTGACAGCAGCGGTAACGAGCTTAGCCATTTTGTTCACAATGGGAGTAGGAGCTGGTAGTGCTTCCGCTGACACCTCAGACAAAAGCACATTAGTATCTGTCGTCAGCTCGGTGTACGGTACACCCTATAAGTTTGGTGGAATTACTACAAGTGGATTTGATTGTTCTGGGTTCACACAATACGTCTTCAAGAAAATGGGCGTAAGTCTTGCTCGTACATCTGCGGCTCAATACAAGCAAGGGACGCCAGTATCTAAGAGTCAATTAAGAGAAGGAGATCTCGTTTTCTTCAACACGTTAGGAAATGGAGTATCTCATGTCGGTATTTACATTGGTGATGGAAAGTTTGCACACTCCTCTTCATCGAAAGGAATCCGCACTGACAGTCTAAGTAACAGCTACTATAAACAACGGTACCTTGGCGCTAAACGAATTTTGAGCCAATACAGCTACTCGGTCTTTGCGGCTGAATCCTGATTTTTCTGAAACTCCTCATATTTAATATAACGATGTATAAATCTCATACCATGATCGATTCTTTCCGGAATTGATTGTGGTTTTTTTCATTCTAAATTTAAATAAAAGGTAAATCGGCATGAGAGTAAATATTTCTGCAAAATGCTCCAGATGCCTACCTATTCCCCTATATTACGCTCGTAAAAATACCGCTGCTTCGACATGGAAATCGTCACTTCATCATCAATAGCTACTTTTTGGGTTAACTCTTCTATAGAAAATTACCCCTTTCCACAATATCTTAAACCTAAGAACCTTTACAATGACATAAAATCCCGTTACAGTGAGGGTAAAACAATTCTGCTGGAGATCGCATAACGCGGCATTCCTACGGTCCAAGGAGGCATAAAGATGGATAAACCCAATCCCCAGTTCAAGATAGTCCCTATGGAAGATAATCACGGAGCATCAATCAGCACGTGGCGCTACGACTCTCCTTACGATGTCTACAGTTGGCTCCCTTGGGAACAAATGAAGGCGCTCGATGTAGAGTTCGGTAACCCCGTTATACGGGCCGAGCAGTACGTTTCTCTAGTGGACGAGAATGGTGTTCTCTCTGGATTTGCTCAATACTTCCCACTTACCGATGTGACAAGACTTGGGATTGGGATGAGACCTGATCTATGCGGTCATGGAATGGGTAAGTCATTTGTATTGACTATTGTAGAGGAAGCCCTGCGTCGAAAACCAAAACATGTGATAGATTTGGAGGTATTGACCTGGAATACCCGGGCAATCCGAGCTTACCAAAAGGCTGGCTTTACAATTACTGATCTATACGAAAAAATGACGCCTGGAGGAGTATCCAAACCATTTTATTGTATGGTTTATAAAGGGATCGAACCAAACTCTCAATAACCAAAATCACAATAGACTATGATAATTAACACATTATTTCAGGTATTTTGAATATTATATATAATAAAAATTGCTTTTTTTGACACAAATATCTTGATCCGATGACAGGTTCCGTTATAATGAAAGGGATAGTTTACATTTGGAGGGACGATCGGAATGCAAAAGTGGATCATGAGCGGATTATTCATCGTCGCGTGCGGATTGGCCGTTGTATTAATGTTCTCCTTACCAGGCAAAGAAGAAGTTGCACAAGAAAATAAACCTCAAATGCCGGAAGTTACGTTAAGTGCAGAACAAGCAGAAACCATTGTCGCGAACAATTGCATCAGTTGTCATGGTGATCAACTACAAGGAAATGTTGGACCAAATCTACAGAAGATTGGCGCTGAGCTCTCTGCCGAGCAACTCTACGGAATTATTACTAAAGGTAATGGCAATATGCCTTCGTTCAAAGATAAACTGAAAGAAGAAGAAATTGCCAACGTCGCTTTATGGCTTGCGGAGAAAAAATAACATGCTATACACAAACGCCCGTCAGGTATATGTTCCATTTCCTGACGGGCGTTGTCCTTACTATAGAGGAAAAAAAAGAGCAACAGATCTTTAGCATTACAAACACAACGCAGGGCCGCTCTAGGGCTACTCTGTGCCCAATTAAGCTATAGCCTTACTATTCTCCCTGCATGGCCATGTCAACAGCCTCAGAAAGCGCTATCAGACGTATCCATTAACCACTGTATTTTGCAAATGCCTCGTTATACTGATATGCTTCCTTAATGTCTACGGCCGTAATCCCGCCAGCTTCCCATGATGTCAAGCGAAGTGTCACTGTCTTATGGTCTATGGTTATAAAAGGATGATGATTAAACGCCTCCGAGATTGCAGCCACCTCGTCAACGAATGCAATACCTTTCATAAAGTTGGAGAACGAATATTTACGTACAATCCATCGCCCTTCTTCCAACTCCCACCCTTCCAGCTTCTCCAAATGCGCTTCTACTTCTTGCGGTGTAAACGGCATTCTTCTTCCTCCCGTTCTTTCAGAACTTCTAAAATTTACACAGTTTATTATATTCCCCACACCTATCGGTCATACGTGAGACAAGCACCCAATATTCTTAATCACATACAGAACTATATAAGCATAGATCATTATTATTCTTGATCTACTATTTTACCACTCAAATGGCCTCAATCAAAATTAGTTGGGTCGGCCCCCGTTAAACCAGCTTAACAGAGGTGAGTTCCTCTTCGCCTATCAGGAAATTAATTACATGGTTCTCCAAGTCATGAATCACGACTGCACATCCAACCTCGATTACGGACTGTGTTCCAAGTGCATAGAACAAATCCTCCGCCAATGCCTCATGAACCTCGTGTCTTTCTTCCTCGGGTAGTCCTTCCCAGTCTGATGAATCCATCTCAAAAAAAATATAACTATCCCCAATCCGTGATACAGCCTCTGTCATATCGGACAAAATTTCGCTATAATCCCTACCGTGCTTTACTCCCACAAGTATCTTAGCCTCCATTATTTAGATCTTCAAATGCTATGTTTCTATTATACCGGAAAATTTCACTTAAAAAAAAAGTGAAATCTGTCGATAACAAAGATAAACCATTTTTTCTGCAAGCTTTATTCATTACTTTCTGCAAGGATGCTGAAAGATAGAAGAATGGATCAATATCTCAAGGACGAGGTGTACAATGGAAATTTCAACGATTATTGGACTTGTACTCGGAGTGGTGGCCCTTATTGTAGGGATGTTTCTGAAAGGCGCACCTGTTAACAGCTTAATAGAAAACCCGGCAGCCTTTGTCATTATATTTGGTGGGACAGCCGCAACGCTCTTTGTTGCCTTTCCAATGTCGGAGCTTAAAAAGTTCCCAAAATTAATTAAATTGACAATGACAAAACCTAAAATGATCAGCAAGGGTGAGTTGATCAAGCTGTTCATGGAATGGGCTACGATTACCAGACGTGAGGGCCTACTTGCTTTGGAAAGCAAAGTTGACGAAATTGACGATGATTTCCTTCGCGGTGGCATGCGTATGATTATTGACGGCAACGATCAAGACTTTGTTCAGGATGTCCTAACCGAGGATATCGCCGCAACCGAAGAGCGGCATAAAGCTGGGGCCATGATCTTCTCACAAGCAGGGATGTATGCACCAACACTAGGGGTACTTGGAGCCGTAATCGGTTTGATCGCCGCCTTGTCAGATATGAGTAATGTCGATATACTTTCTCATGCTATCTCCGGGGCCTTTATCGCCACCGTGTTTGGTATTTTCACCGGTTATGTTATGTGGCACCCTATCGCAACAAAATTAAAACGGATGTCCAAGAGAGAAATGGAAATTCGATTGATGATGGTAGAAGGACTACTATCCATTCAATCTGGTGTTTCAACGATTGCTATTCAACAGAAGCTTGCTGTATTTTTAACCCCTGCCGAACGTGCGCAAATTTTAGAAAAGGGGGCGGGTGAAGGTGAGCAAAAAGTCTAAACGGCATCAAGATCACGAAGAACATGCCGACGAAAGCTGGTTACTTCCTTATTCCGACCTTATGACACTCCTATTAGCTATGTTTATTGTATTATTTGGTATGAGTAGTGTAGACAGCCAGAAGTTTCAGGAGATGAGCGAAGCCTTTAATAGTGTGCTTACAGGTGGTAAGGGCGTCCTTGATCATAATTCCATGATTAACCAAAATGAAAATTCCGGAATTACAGAGGATGTTACCAAAGCACTGAATAAGAAAATGAGTGATTTAAAACGCCAAGAGGAAGAAAACCTGGAAGCCCTCAAGAAACGGCTTGACAAATACATCGACCAAAACGGATTAACTGATCAACTCGATACGAAGCTGAATCAATCGCAGTTGATGATCACCATCAGTGACATTGCTCTCTTCCCTTCAGGCGAAGCGGAAGTTAAACCCGAAGCACGGGTATTAGCTAAGGCTATCGCGAAAATGTTAGAGGAATTCCCTGATTATGAAGTATTCGTCTCCGGGCATACTGATAATATTCCGATCTCAACAAATCAATTTCGGGACAACTGGGATTTGAGCTCGGTCCGGGCTTTAAATTTCATGAAGATTCTGCTGCTTGACGATAAACTTGATCCCAAATTGTTCATCGCTACGGGCAATGGCGAATATCGTCCTGTGGCCTCCAATGACACTAGTGCAGGACGCGCCCAAAACCGCCGGGTTGAAGTGTCCATTATTCGGAAATATCAGGATTCTGTCGAAGTGAAATCAGTCCAATAGAACCTTCGATAGTATCAACAAAACATACAATAAAAGAGCAGGTCTTTGGTGTACATTCCAAAGCCTGCTTTTTTTGTTACGATCATCAAGATAGTTTATAATCTAAAGCCTGTCCTAATTCACGCTTCTCTTGCGCCGTTAATTCCCTCCACGATCCGATTGCCTGATTTCCAAGGTGAATGTTCATGATCCGAATCCGTTGCAATTTGCGTACCTCATAACCTAATGCGCTACACATGCGGCGGATTTGCCTATTCTTACCTTCCGTCAGGATAATTCGAAAAACGCGTTCGCTAATGCGAGTCATTTGGCAAGGTCGGGTCATCTCCCCTAAGATTCTCACTCCCTCGCTCATCGCTTTAAGGAAAGAAGGCGTCAATGGTTTATCGACCGTAACAATATATTCTTTCTCATGTCGTCCCTCAGCCCGTAATATTTTGTTAACAATATCACCGTCACTGGTTAATAGAATCAAACCCTCGGAATCTTTATCTAGACGACCAATCGGAAATATCCGTTCCTCATGACCTACAAAGTCCACAATATTACCTCGAATATGGCGCTCGGTCGTACTTGTAATCCCAACCGGCTTATTCAGAGCAATATAGACGTGTCTGGACAGCTTCTCGGCAAGAGGTCTACCATTTACTCGGACATCGTCCCCGTCCTCTGCTTGGCTACCTAGAACGGCTCTCACACCGTTTATCGTAACTTGACCGGATTCCACTAACTTGTCCGCTTCTCGTCTAGAACAAAATCCAGTCTCACTAATAAATTTATTAATTCTCATTGTGTCAAGATCACCCCGTTATGTCATTATCCTAGATTCCCCATCACTTGCTTCTATTGCTTCAATCCTCGGCAACGTAATGGTCACTACCGTGCCTTGGCCTACTTCACTATCAATCGCCAGCGTACCCATGTGAGCTTCAATTATACGTTGAGTGACCATGAGTCCAAGCCCCGTACCCTTCTCCTTATTCGTGTAGAAGGGTTCTCCGATCTTCTGCAATCGTTCCTTGGAAATACCCTCTCCCTCGTCTGTCACGGTGATTACCGCGTGCTGTTGATCCTCACCATCCAACTTGATAGTAATCTTCCCACCTACCGGCATGGCTTCCATTGCATTCTTTAACACATTAATAAATACCTGCTTCAGCTGATTCTCTTCACAGTGTACCAGAACAGGATCCTGTGAGAAATGGGCCCTAAATTCGATATTGTGTAAATGCGCCTCACTATCTAATAAAGAGATGACGTCACCCAAAGTGAAACGAACATCTCTGATTTGGAAATTTACGGCCTGAGGTTTCGCAAGAATCAGAAACTCACTCACAATTAAATTAATTCGGTCTAGTTCGGAGAGCATAATATCCGTATGACTCTGGTTTATTATCTTAGCACGTTGCTGCATCTGCAGAAAACCTCGCAGTGTCGTAAGTGGATTGCGGATCTCATGCGCCACACCTGCAGCCAGTTGTCCAACCATGGTCAACTTCTCAGACCGACGAAGCAACTCCTCCATTTTATTGTGCTCTGTCATATCGCGCGAGATACTTATAACTGCAGTAATCTTCCCATCTTCATCAAATATCGGCGATTCGCTGATACTCACGTCTATCTTACTACCGTCTTTGCAAATCCGCACAGCCTTTGACAGTATAAAAGGTCTCCCAAGCTCTAACTCCTTACGCCACTCTCTTCGATATTCCCCAGCAGAACTAGGGATAAAATCTAACCTAGAGCCAACGATCTCTTCACTCGTCCACCCATAGAGATATTCAAATGCTGAATTCACGCGAATAACGTTTCCGTCCAGATCGGTTAAATGGATTGCGTCCGCCGTCTGGTTGATAATGGATTCTAAATGTTCCTTCATCGACTGGTTCTCTTCGTTCTTCTGCCGGAGCTCTGAGGTCGTATAGCTCATACTATTCGCCATCGCATTAATCCGATGGGACAATAATCCAAGTTCATCTCTGCTATTAACCTCTAATCTCGTCTCAAAACTCCCGGAAGCTAACTGATTGACCTTCTTCAGAATAACGTGAATCGGTCTTGTCAGTTTACCTGCTAATATAGAGCTTATAATAATAATAATCTGTATGAATACAAGCGAAGTAGATATTTTATTGAATAACACTCTAGACAGCGCTGAAGATATGGGCTCATAACTTGAGATTATCCGAATGACATAAGATTCACTATTATGCGGCATGATTGGAATATAGCTCTCAAGCACATGTTTGCCGTTAATCTTAGTGTCCTTCATCATGCTTTTCCTAGTCTTTAACGCCTCTTTAACAGACTTAAGATCCGTAGAATCATTCTTATAAATGTATGTACCGAACTGGATACTCAGTTCATTTGGGTTCCTAAGGGTTAACCCGGTAATTTCGAAAATGTTCCGATTCACCCGAATCGATTCCTGCGTAATTCGATCAGGACTGGTCAATGATAATGTACTCTCTATTATGTTATCATTAGTGCCCTCTTTATATTGATCCTTAATATATTCATAGACTGAACGGCTTTGTTCAACAGCAAGAGCAATCTGTTTGCCCGCTAACATCATATTGAGTTCGTTATTTCTAGTTAAGTTGTCCCGGGTTATTAAGTAACCCATAACAACATTCAAACTCAGAATCACTAAAGCAAATAATGACATAATGAGAGATAGCTTTGTTTTAATGGACAATTACTCTTTTCACCCCTTGGAACAATCCTATCTATTATTCTATATTTGGAATATGTTTCTTTATAACCTCATCATAACTGCAACGACATCTTTTGCAAAGATGTTGATATTCACATGCCGATTTCCTACAATTGAGGAAAAACACCTCAAAAAAACGCGTTTTCGTCGAAAATCAGAATATTACACACAAGTTATACACATATAAACAAGTATTGTGTGTATATTGTGTATAATAGTGGGGATAAAAGATCAAGTTTTTCTGGTTGTGCACAGGTTTATCCACAACATGTTAACAACGAATATTTGTTCGTTGCATAATCCCTTTATTTATAAACAACCCAAGGAGCTGAATACATCTTATGTCATTACCATTAATCCCGGAGCCTCCTCTCTCAACTCATTCGCATGAATATTGGATGCAAGAAGCGATTGCAGAGGCAAGAAAGGCAGAATCCATCGGCGAAGTACCCATTGGCGCTATTATCGTTCTAGGCGACGAAATTGTTGGTAGAGGACATAATTTAAGAGAAAGCAATCTCGATGGAACCGCTCATGCAGAAATGATAGCGATACGTGAAGCAAGTGAAACGATCGGAGCTTGGCGACTCTTAAATTGCCGTCTCTACGTTACTTTAGAGCCCTGTCCGATGTGCGCTGGAGCAATCGTGCAATGTCGTGTTCCCCATGTCATCTACGGCACACCCGATCCCAAAGCAGGGTGCGCTGGTACACTGATGAACTTACTTCAGGAGCCTCGGTTTAACCACCGGACCGAAGTAACCTCCGGTATTCTTCAAGAAGAGTGCGCAACAATGCTCACTACGTTTTTTAGACGGCTACGTAATAACAAATAAGCTCTAACAAAAATCCCCACGTGACGAGTTCACGTGGGGATTTATTAAATATAATAAACCAGGGTGAGTCTATGCGAGACTTAAAATTTAGCTAATGGATAGCTTTCTTCTTAAAGCGCCCGCCTTTCACATCATGGATATTTCCTACTGCCATAAAAGCACTATCATCGTAATGATTTACAATTTCCTTAAGTTTAGCTTCCTCTAACCGAGTAATAACGCAAAATATAACTTTTTTCGGATCACCCGAAAATCCACCTTCACCGGACAAATAAGTTACACCCCGGCCCAATCGACTCTGAATGGCATCTCCGATTTCATCAATCTGATCGCTGATAATCCACACCGATTTCGATTCATTCAAACCATCTACTACGATATCTATTGTCTTAAACGCTATATAATAAGCTAATAATGAGAACAGCGCACTTTCCCATGTAAATACAAAACCTGCACAGAGCAAAATAAAGAAGTTAAAAAACATAATAATTTCGCCAACAGAGAATGCTGTTCTCCGAGAAATCAATATGGCTACAATTTCAGTACCGTCCAATGATCCACCAAACCTGATAACCAAGCCTGTGCCCAATCCGAGTAAAATACCGCCAAATACAAATGCCAGTAGGGTATCATCAACAAAAGGTGCGACCGGATGTAACAACGCTGTACCAATTGACATAACTGTAATCCCTAGCAAAGTAGACATGGCGAACGTCTTACCAATTTGTTTATAACCTATGATGAGGAAAGGTAAGTTAAACAAGAACAAGAATATACCAAGTGCCCATTCGGTTAAATGGGAAGACATGACCGATATACCAGTAATTCCGCCATCCGTAATTTGATTTGGTACTAGAAATAATTCCAACGCTACCGAGACAATGATAGCTCCAAGCGCGATAAAAAGGGTTCGGAGCATGATGTTGCCAAGGGTTCGCTTATGATGTGGGCGAACAGGTTGAAGATCAGATTGCGGAGGTAAATTGTCATGTGTTACAGAGGGTATTGATTCTACATGATTTGAAGAATTGAAGAAGGTCAAGCGCATCACGATCCTTTCAGTATGGTTATAATTTTAATTCCTTCTTTCCTTATCGTTAATCACCAACTATACCTAGGTGATGACCCTATCTTTATTATTACATTTTCTGAGCGCTCTGTCTTCTTTAATTCATTTTCAAAAGAAAATGCCCCAGCGAAATGCTGAGGCATCCATCAACTATTTTCCATGTTGAAATGATCCCGGTAGTCCGAAAAAATTAACTTCCCTGAGGATTATTGTGGCTGACATGGTTCCGGTTCTTCACCTTTTTAGATCCGGATAATGGCTCTGGTCCACTATGTCCACGTTCTTCGTTCCTCTCGTGGTTAGCAGGCTGTGTTCCTGGTGTCGTGTAACCTTTAGGCTTAGTCATGATAAAAGTCCCTCCCTTGTACATCTCACTTTCTGTATCCATCATTAATTTGTGGCGAATGACTTTTCTTTATACACATTTATCTTGTAGTCGTTATGAAACTAGAACTAAAATAACTGAAGTTGTTCCGGTGCTTCGGGAGGGACATAGCGTTTAACATCCTTCATCTCACATGTCATACCGTATTTATCACAAAGTTCACGGAGAACATCCCACAGTGCTGCAGCACGCGGAGACATGCAATTATAGCGATTCCCATAGGTTCTTTGATATTGCTTAACCAATCCTGGTGTGCTCTTAGCTAAATGCTCGTAATAATAATCCCGCTGACGATCCCGTAATGACATCCCTAACCACGGAATGATAAACTGGGCCCCATTAGCATGCGCTTTCTCCACTATGTTTACTATATTGGCACGGTTATCAGTCAAGAAGGGCAACACAGGCATCATTAGCACTCCCGTGTATATACCCTGTCTAGCTAGGGTGCCCATTGCCTGCATACGGGCACTAGGAGAAGGTGCATGAGGCTCAATCCAAGCTGCTTGCTTCTCATCACTTGTACTAAGGGATACCGCGACAGTGGCATGAGTCTTACGGCTAATGGCTTCTAGCACATCGGCATCCCGCACTACCAGGTCACTTTTCGTGACCGTATGGACAGCAAACCCGTGAGCTAATATGGTCTCTAGAACCCCCCGTGTCAACCGCAAAGAACGTTCGATTGGCATATAGGGATCACTCATTGATCCCGTACCAATCATACCCTTGTGTCGCTTGCCACGTAGCTCTTTGTTCAATAGCTCCACAGCATTCTTTTTCACCGTAATATCTTCAAATACTTCAATTCCGTAGCATTCACTTCGGGAATCACAATAAATGCAGCCATGTACACAACCTCTATACACATTTAAATTGTAGTCCACTCCGAACCAATTCTCCGGTTGCTTCTGCTTAGATAGCAATGTTCGTGCTTCAACCTCATGCACCATCTACAATACCCTCCAATCCCTAACGCACAACCTCTATATAGCTAACGATGCCATCAAACTTGTATTAAGGCAACCAGTAAATTCCAAATGATTTTGGCAATATATAACAAAAAGCCGCCTCCCTACTGGGAAACGGCTGTATTAGCTTATCAGAGTAATTTAATTGAAAATTATGGCGGAGAGGGTGGGATTCGAACCCACGTGGGCTTGCACCCTAACGGTTTTCAAGACCGCCCCGTTATGACCGCTTCGGTACCTCTCCATATGACATATCTGATTAGCGAACAAAATAGATAATAACATATACTTTGAATGTTAGCAAGTCTTTTTTGATCATTACAAAAATTGAATTGTATCCCTCACACTTTCGTTCATAAGTAACACATCAGAAATGGTTGCGGGTTGCGGGTTGCGGCATCGTCACGCCAGGGAGCGTCCCTAGAACGTATTGTAAATTCTCACCCTCCGCATTAATGATATGACTTAGTCCAATCTCCTCAAGAGCAACTGAAGACAATAATAGATTAATGGCATCTTCTCTTGTCACATTTATACTCGGAGTAATATTAGGAATGTTCGCTTGAGACATATTACCGGCACCTCTACCATTGTTATAACTCCAACAAATATGAATACTTCTGATCTCGTAGTATATAAATACAGACGCTTAGATCATTTGTATATCATATGCTTAGTGTCAGTTCCTGTTTGGGTTCTTTTATATAATGTCTATAAATTTAGTGAAAAGGACTATGTCTATATAAGAAACAAGACTCGCAAGAACTAATATGAATTACAGTAAAAATTTACCTTTAACAGGGCCGATTATGCCGATTGAGCTTAGTCTAGTCTACCTTTACAGGAACCTGAATTTAATAGATAATAGGAAAACGATCAACGTTACCTGATACATACATCATTGGAGGGAACACATTCGTGGCAAAGCTAACGTTCAAGTCACCTTTCATGTCCAAGGTCCGAATGTTCGGAAACCATTTCAAATCGAAACTGCTCCTCAAATATACTTTTTCCTACATTTTAATGTTTCTCATTCCTTTAACCATCGTCACGATGTTCATTTATGAAAACGCAGTCACAAGTTTACGCTCTGAAATAGAACAATCCAATGTCAACCAGCTCAACCAAGTGAAAATGACGATTGATGATCGTATGAACGAGCTGCAGGAAATCGCTAGCAAAATAGCTTATGACCAACATTTAACTCCTTATATGGTTCGCCATCCGTACTATGGTCTTGAAGCCATCAGTACTTTAGCCAGTTACAAGGCAAATAGCGGCATACTTGAGGAATTATTTTTGTATTTCCATAATGATAACATCATTTATTCTTACCGTGGATTAAGTGATTTGGATGTTGTGTTCGGCAAAATGTATCATTACGAAAATTGGAGCAAGGAAGATGTACTCCGTGATCTTAATGAGTCGAAGCAGCCGATTATACGCCCAGCAGAAAATGTAACCGTTAACTCTCGTAAGGAACCCCTGCTTACGCTACTCGTTCCTATCAAACCAAATGACCCTTTTCCTAACGGAACTGTGGTGTATTTGATGAGTGAATCGAAGTTAATGGGTGTCATGGACACGATACTTAATGACTTCTCCGGCAGTAGCTACATATTTAGTCAAGACGGCGAAGTACTTACCTCCAATAATCGTGGGAGAAGCTTGCCCTCAGAGGTACTCGGCACCTTATCTTCACTCCAGCCAGGCATCCATAGTATGGAGCTCGATGGAGAAAAGCACTCTGTTGTTGCCGTTAAATCGACATATAATAACTGGACCTATGTGACAACGATGCCTAGCTATCAATTTTTCAGCAGAGTAGCCCATATTCAGACCCTTATTTTTATGGTTTTTTGTATCGTTGTATTGACGGGTATCATTGCTGCCATGGTCTTGGCAAAACGGCAATATCATCCCATCAGGGACTTAATCGAATTCGCTAAGCTAAAAAGCAAAGACGTGGATACCTCCAAAACACGTAATGAATGGGACTGGATCAAACAAACGATTCATAATTACAGCACGACAATAGATACACAGGAGCCTTTTGTACGGAACCAGTGCCTATTACTCCTGTTCAAGCATGGTAAGCCTGACGATCCGGAGATTGAGCATATGATCGCAGGTGCCGGGCTAGAATTCCCTCATGGTCCGGGTCAATACTTCTCTGTTATATTAGCTTGGGATGATACGCAAGAGGGTGAAGATTCCCGGCAAGTACGTCATCATATGCAGGAAATGCTTGGTGAATTTGAGCTGTCAGATTTAAATACATATGTTTACGGGGTGGAGTTCTCACCTGCAGATCAGTTCGCACTTATGGTCTCTATGCCCGCAGTGGATGAGGCAAATATTCAAGCGGAGATTGAGCAGATTATCGAAGCCATCCAAGTTACGGTCATTGACAACTTCCAGATCATTCCATATATCGGTGTAGGAACAGTGTATAGTGATCTTGCCGGAATAAACCAGTCCTTCATAGAGGCTGCAACAGCGATGGAAAATCGTATGATGGGATCCAGTTCCCACGTCACCTACTTTGAGCATTTATCCGAGATCACCTCTTCTACGGCAGAGACATTTTGGATTCCTAAGAAATCCATGCTGAAGCTAGAGCAGAGTCTTAAGCAAGGCAATGAATCTGTTGCCGATCAGATGATTGCAAGTATAATAGATTCCATCAAAGATGAATCGCTACCGAATTCCTTACTACGGTGTATCTGCTTCGATCTCTTGAATTCCTTGCTCCGTACAGCTGCTGAGCTAGGCGTGAACGAAGTGTTCACGAACATCTCCAAATACTCTACCTTCGAAACACTAGGGGAACTAGAGAACAAATTAACCTCCATGACGGCACATATCTGTCAGCAGGTACAGCACAATACGGAGACCGAACAACCATCATTAATTGATAATATTGTCACTTATGTAGATCTTAAATTTGCCGACTACACGCTCAGTCTGGAGCATGTCGCTCTGAAATATTCCGTCTCGATCTCCTATCTCAGCCGCAGCTTCAAAGAGAAAATGGGCTGTAATTTCTCGCAGTATATCTGGCATAGACGAATGGATGAAGTTATCCGACTGCTTATTAATACCAATGCCCCACTCAAAGAAATTATTGAAAGTGTCGGTTATCTGGACGCTCCGAACTTTATCCGTAAGTTCAAGAAGGAGACAGGCTATACGCCTGGACAATATCGTAAGATGTATGCCTCTGACAGTGATATCCCTGCAGAGCAAGATAAGGAATAAAAAGCTTGAAATCTCGCGCGAGCGCGGGATCTCAAGCTTTTTTGTACCAGAGTATTGTAGATCACAATTATACCTGTGGTTCGTTTAGTATATAATCTACTAGCTCATCCAACGGAACGGTAGCAAGTGCAATTGCCGTGTCTGTTACTCCGTAGTAGATGTACAGTAATCCATCTTTTACAACGTTTCCTGTCGGGAATACGACATTTGGAATTTGATATCCGAATTTTTCGTAATACGTTTCCGGCTCCATGATGAAGTTTTTCGTTCTTGCGATAATCTTCTCTGGATTTTCTAGATCCAATAACATAGCTCCTACCCGGTATACAATATCCTCGTCTACTCCATGGTAGAGTACCAGCCAGCCCTTATCCGTTTTTATCGGTGGCGTTGAACCTCCGATTTTTCTGGATTCCCAGGACAGTCCTTCAGCCTTAGCCAATAGCTTAGGCTCCTCCCAGTTGATTAAGTCCTCTGAATAAGTAATCCACATCGCTGCTTTTTCCGTACCATAGGCTTCACCTACGTATTCCTCCGGACGGCGCAGCAGCACAAATTTGCCATTGATCTTCTCAGGGAACAAAATATTATCCCGGTCATTAATATCAAGTGGAGTTGTATCCGCTACAAACTCCCAATCGATCAGGTTCGTGGATTTAAGGATGGAAGAACGAGTCAACCAGTGCCCTTCCTCTTCCCCCCAACCGTCCGGATACGAAGGGATAGAGCGTTCAGGTACACCTTTCCCCGTAGGGTAATAGCTCATCGCACAAGGGCGCAATGCGTAGTTCAAGTAAAAGACATCATCTATTTTTACAATCCGCGGATCCTGAACACTCCCGTATGGAAAACCTAGCATATCTGGAGTCACAATCGGCTCATCCTTAACATGGGTAAAGTTAACCCCATCTTCACTCTCCAACAAGCCTAGGAAGTTCTTACATGGAGTAAGCGAGCCAGCGGTTCTTTCGATCATATAAAATTTGTCGTTATCAATAATAACTGCAGGGTTAAACACCGTTACTTTACGCCACTCATAGCCTCCAGGGACTACAATCGGGTTATTGGGATGCCTTGTAATTTTCATGATTTGCCTCCTGAAATTTTTTCATGGGTATTGTTAACAAGCTCTAATCTCAATCGATCAGCCTTTCACCGATCCAATCATAACTCCCTGTACGAAGTAACGCTGCAAGAATGGGTACACAGCAATGATCGGAAGTGTCGAAACAATAATGACTGCATATTTCACTAGCGATGCAATTTCAGCTTTGTTATTCATAGCTATCGCAATATCGCCACTGACTGCTGAACCTGTTGTTTCTGCTGTCATTTCTTGAAGGACCAGGATTTGTCTCAGTACCATTTGCAGAGGATATTTAGCTTCATCATTCAGATAGATTAGCGAAGGGAAATAACTGTTCCAGTGACTCACTCCATAAAATAAAGCCATAACAGCTATGATGGCCGAGGATAGTGGTATCACAATGCGTATAAACAGCTTGATATTCGTACAGCCGTCGATATAAGCAGCCTCTTGAAGCTCTTTAGGAATACTCGATTGAAAGAATGTTCTGGCTACAATGATGTTATAGACGGATGCGGCTACGGGTAAAATAAGAGCTCCCATTGAATTGATTAGCCCCAAATTTTTGACCAGCAAATAAGTTGGAATAAGCCCCCCGTTGAAGAACATCGTCACTAGGAACATACCCATAAAAAACTTACGTCCAACAAAATCAGATCTACTAAGGGCGTATGCCGCCGGTAAAGTAATCACTAAATTTAGCATCGTGCCCAAGAAGGTATATATAATCGTATTTCCATACCCCGTCCAAATTTTCGGATTCTCAAACACTAGTTTGTACCCATTCAATGTAAATCCCTTAGGAAACAGCCACATTTTACCCGAGCTTACATAGCTAGGGTCACTTAGAGATGCACTAATAATATAGACGATTGGATACAGAACGACGATAAAAGCCACCATCAAATAAATATAGTTTGCGGTAAGAAATAGCTTGTCCGTTTTTGATTCTTTAATTGCCTTAACAGCCATATCTCGGTCCTCCTTCCTTTCTGGTTACCATAAACTCGTGTCACTTGTACGTTTAGCAATTCTATTAACGGTAATGAGCATAAGGGCATTTACAACCGAATTGAACAATCCAACGGCTGTGGAGAAGCTGTATTGCGCACTCACTAGACCCGAACGGTATACAAACGTTGAAATAACATCCGCCGAATCCATATTAAGTGGGTTCTGCAACAAGAGAACCTTCTCGTAACCTACTCCCAGAATATTACCTACATTCAGAATCAATAGAATGGTAATGGTAGGAATGATCATAGGTAGATTAATATGCAGCACACGTTTAAATCGACTCGCTCCATCCACAATCGCTGCTTCATGTAGCTGAGGATCCACACCTGATAGCGCGGCTAGATAAATAATCGTCCCCCATCCCGTACTTTGCCATACACCGGATAATACATACACGGTCTTGAACCAACGAGGATCCGTCAGAAAAGCTGGGGCATCGATGCCCACGAATTCAATCATTTTGACTATCATTCCTGTTGAGGGTGACAAGAAGGTGATGATCATCCCTGACATGACGACGACAGAAATAAAATGTGGGGCATAAGTAATCGTTTGCACCGTTTTTTTGAAAAAACCGTTTCTCACTTCGTTAAAAGCAAGTGCTAATAGAATAGGAAGCGGGAAGCCTATAGCAAGCTCGTAAAAACTGAGACTCAGCGTGTTCCATAATAAATCCCAGAAATAATAAGAATTAAAAAAACGTTCGAAATGTTGAAATCCTACCCATTCACTTCCCATGATCCCTTTTGTCGGAATGAAATTTTTAAACGCAATTTGAATTCCGTACATCGGGCCGTAATGAAAAATAAGGAAGTATAAAAATGCAGGGGCAATGAATAGATACAACTCCCAATTCTTTATGATTCTTCCGGTCAATGAGTCTCCGCGTAGACTTCTTCTCTTAATCGCAGTCGCTTTACCATGTTCCTTCATTTTCCTATATCCTCTCCTTTCTCTGAGTGCCTAGCTTCTAGCTGCTAACGCTTACAGTCAAAATTGTAGAGAATATAGACGGTCACCGTAAATATGTAGAATCTGCATTGTCAGTCCGGCAGACATCAACACCTTGTTATAAAAGGGCTTTCATTATTTTTTATTGTTGTTTTATTTTGGTCCCGTGATTGTATGATGTGTTGTTTTTATCCCTCTGTTCTGGCGTGCAAATCATACATATTGAGATTTCGTTCAAGATATGTGAACCTTCATACGAATGTCTTTGATCATAGGAGGTTTTAATTATGACCCGTACAACAGCTCACCTGATCTCCCATACGCATTGGGACCGGGAATGGTACATGCCCTACGAGCATCATCACTACCTGCTAACAGAATTAATGAATGACCTGCTTACAACCTTAGAAGAAGACGACCGCTATCGGTACTTCCACCTTGATGGCCAAACGATTATTATTGAGGACTATTTACAGGTGCACCCTGAGAAAAGAGAGCAACTTGAGAAATACATCACCGAAGGACGTATTATCATTGGACCTTGGTATGTCCTTCAAGATGAATTTCTAACTAGCTCCGAAGCCAATGTCCGTAATCTGCTCATTGGACACCAGGATGCGGCTAAATATGGTGTGATCTCCAAGCTCGGTTACTTCCCGGACTCTTTCGGCAACATGGGCCAAGCACCTCAAATGTTACAGCAGGCTGATATCGATACAGCTGTGTTTGGACGTGGGGTAAAACCTACTGGATTTGATAACGTGGTCATCGACCATATCAGCTCCAGCTATGAATCCCCCTATTCTGAAATGTTCTGGTCTTCTCCAGATGGTTCAAAAGTGGTCGGCTTGCTGTTCGCTAACTGGTACAGTAACGGCAACGAGGTCCCTGTGGACCCTGAGGAGTCTAAGGTTTTCTGGGATAAACGTCTAGCTGATGCCGGGAAATACGCCTCAACTCCAGAACTGTTATTCATGAACGGCTGTGATCATCAACCTGTACAACAGGATCTAGGCGATGCCATAGATACAGCTAAGACATTGTTCCCTGATGTTGACTTTGTACACTCCAGCTTCGAGAACTATATGAACGCGCTCAAGCAGCAGCTTCCCGCCGATTTAGTAACCGTGGAAGGCGAGCTACGCAGCCAGCACACGGACGGCTGGGGCACATTGGTCAACACGGCTTCGGCACGTGTGTATCTGAAGCAGCTCAATCAGGTTGGTCAAACCCTGCTAGAGAAGGGAGCAGAACCCCTTGCCGCTCTAGCTCATCTAGTCAGTGGAAAATCTTATCCGCACCAACTACTAACCTACGCATGGAAAACACTAATGCAGAACCACCCTCACGACAGTATTTGTGGCTGTAGTGTAGATGAAGTTCATCGCGAAATGGTAGGTCGATTTGATAAGAGTAGACATATTACCGAAGCCATTATTGCGGAGAGCTTGCAAGCCGTTGCTGGGCAAATCGATACCTCTGGCGTGAAGGCTTGGGGAGAGTCGAGTCTTCCTGTTACGATCTTCAATATGACGGGATGGGATCGCAGTGGCACGGTGAGCGTTGATCTCATCGCTGCTAAGTCCTATTTCAAGGAAGGCCCTAATCCTACGGCGATTGCCGAACGTCTTGCAGCGCTCCCGCTGCATTTGGAAGAAGGCTGCCTACTAGATGACAACGGCCACATCATTGCTGCAAAAGCCGAGGACTTAGGCGTTCAATTTGGATATGAACTGCCTAAGGATCAATTCCGCAAACCATATATGGCCCGTAAGATCCGTCTAACCTTTGAAGCTGGACGAGTTCCGGCACTTGGCTTCAAAACTTTTGCATGGGAGCCTACAGCAGCCAAACTTAAACAGCAGGCTCCTCATAGCTCACTTGTTGCTCTAGACAATGGCATGGCCAATGAATTCATCTCTGTACGGATTCACAAGGATGGTTCTTATGATGTAACGGACATGCTCAGTCAGAAAACCTTTGAAGGTCTAGGTAGATATGAGAACTGCGGAGATATCGGGAATGAATATGTATTCAGACAACCGGAGGGAGACGTTGCACTCACTACCCAAGGTATTCCCGCACAAATTACGCTTGTAGAAAATGAACCGTACCGAATCTCCTATGAAATTGTACATGAATGGGAAATCCCAGCGGCTGCGGATGCGTTATTCGAAGAAGAAAAGCGTAAAATGGTACCTTTCCGCAAACGACAGGCAGCTCGCGGGACGCAAATGCAGACGCTTAGAATTGTTACAACACTTAGCCTTGAACAGTCAGGTAAGGGAGTTCTGGTCTCAGCCTCATTTAATAACCAAGCCAAAGACCATCGACTTCGTGTGCTATTTCCTACGGGACTGGAAGCGAAGACGCATCTCGCCGATTCAGTGTTCGAAGCTGCGAAACGCGATATTACTCCAGCACCTGAATGGATCAATCCGAGCAATGCCCAGCATCAGCATGCATTTGTCAGTGTATCCGATGGCAAATTCGGTCTAACCGTAGCCAATAAAGGTCTTAACGAATATGAGGTGCTGCGCGACGGACTAAATACAATCGCTGTCACCCTTCTACGCAGCGTATCGGAGCTTGGCGACTGGGGCGTGTTCCCTACACCGGAGGCACAGTGCCTAGGTGATCACACCGTGGAGTTTGCCATTTATCCTCACGTTGGAACAGTTATTGAATCGGAGACCTTTGCTGAGGCTTATCAATATCAGTCACCTTGGTTCCATATCCAAACGGAACGTAAACAAGCAACGCTGCCATCAACATATCAGCTTGTAAAATGGCATGGTCCTTCACTTGCTTTATCGGCGTTTAAACTCTCTCTAGAACATGAAGATGTGATGATCCGGTGGTATAACTTAGCACATCAGGCTGAAGAACTCACACTAGAACCTTCATTCTCGGTGGAGAATGTCTATTCTAGCGATATCTTAGAGCGTAGACACAGCTGCAAACAGCTTGTTGAAGGAAAAATGCAAGCCACTGTGGGCAAAGCCCAAATCATAACCTATGCACTACAACCACTTAAATAAATCATTTTGAATTATAAGGAGGATTTTTAACATGAATTTACCCGCTTCCATTTCACAATTTCTGAATGAATCCGATGAGCGACTTGCTCATCATCCCAAGCTGCAAAAATTGTTCAGAAACTGCTTCCCTAACACGCTTGAGACAACAACGAAGCTGCTTGACGATGGTACTACCTTCGTATTCACCGGGGATATCCCTGCTATGTGGCTACGTGATTCAGTTGAACAGGTACGTCACTACATCCCTTACGCCAAGGAAGATACAGATTTACAGCGCATCCTCAGCGGTCTAATAGCCCGCCAGATGTTCTATATTAACATCGACCCCTACACTAATGCTTTTAATGAAACGGCCAACGACAAGCATTACAGAGCCACAGACGATTGTAATTTGAATCCTTGGATGTGGGAACGTAAATATGAGATCGATTCTCTTTGCTTCCCGGTTCAGCTTCTCTACTCGTACTGGAAAGAAACAGGGCAAGTTGATGTATTTACAGATGCTTGTTACCAAGCGTTAACATCCATCGTTAATGTTCTCATTACTGAACAGCATCATGAACAGAAGTCACCTTATCACTTTATCCGTCAGACAGTTCAAGAGACAGAGACTTTGCAAAACAACGGACGTGGTCTACCTGTTAACTACACGGGAATGTCTTGGTCTGCCTTCCGTCCAAGTGATGACGCCAATCTATTCGGCTACAACATCCCTGGCAATATGTTCGCTGTTGTGATCCTTGGACATATCATCGAAATCGCCAAGGAAATCTATAATGATACTAGACTCGCTGAGCGCGCTGAGAAGCTACGTAAAGAAATCGATTTTGGTATCCGTACTTATGGTATTGTTGACCATCCGAAATATGGCAAAATATATGCCTATGAAACCGATGGCTATGGTAACTACTGCCTGATGGACGATGCTGGTACTCCAGGACTGCTCACAATCCCTTACATTGGTTATGCAGGAGTAGATGATCCGATCTACCAAAATACACGCAGATTTGCTCTTAGCTTCGATAACCCGTTCTACTTTGAAGGTAAGTTTGCTAAAGGTATCGGCAGTCCACATACACCAGGAGGTTATGTGTGGCATATGGCACTGTCCATGCAAGCACTCACTTCCAACAATGACGAAGAGATCAAAGAATTGATTCAAACCTTAATTGATACGGATGCAGATACCGGTTATATGCACGAAGGGTTCCATCCAGATGATCCTTCTGACTTCTCACGGGAATGGTTCGCTTGGTCCAATAGTCTCTTTGCTACACTGATCTGCAAGGCAATGGATAAAGGGCTCGTATAGTTCAGCAATAACACCAAATAGCATACGATAAGCTAAAACAGCAAGTCTCCATTAACCTGGAGACTTGCTGTTTGGTATTATCTGCTACACTGCGCCCTTGCCTCTCATGAGGGCAGCGCTGTCCCTCATAGAGTACTTTCATAGAGTACCCATTAAAATATACCTCTGCACGCAAGAAAGGGGTGTTCCAGCAGCCATTTACACGGCTCTGGAACACCCCTACTCTTATGTTATTTTATTAGCTTAGCTATTCTTCCAACGATCATAAGCTGTTTGATATACTTCGGCTAACCGTTCTCCACCCATTTTCTTAAGGGTATCGACGTATTTGTTCCAATTATCTAACGACTCTTGGCCTGTAATGAATTTAGCTTCCATCTGTGCTACATATGTGCTCAAATCAGAGCGAAGTGTTGTTACTTCTGTGGATTCATCTGCAGTCAAGAACAGAGCTGGGAACGGAACTTTTGCTCCACGATCAATTAGCTTTGTTTGTGACTCCATGGCAATCCATTCTTCGAACTCATTTTTGGAGAGCTCATCAGGTACTACCATTGGTGTTCCAACTCCATAGTTAGGAGTCAACTTCGAACGATATTCTTCTCTATCTTCACCATTTGGAACCGGTAGATACTCAATTTTTGTTTTGCTATCATCAGTATATTTCCACAGTGTTCCTTCAGGGCCTTTGTTAAACAACATAGATCCTTCTGTCGTGTACATATAATCAACCCAACGGATAGAAGCTTCTGGAGCTGGGTTACTGCTAGAAATCGCGAATGTACCCGTAGCAAAGCCTTTATTTCTAGCGATAGAAGGAGTATCAACCATATCACTCTTCACAGGGCTATACATTACATCTTCTGTGCTAGGCTCTCCGCCTAGTGCCATATATGCATTCCACTCCGAGAACAGCAGCACTTGATTGTTTTTAATCTTGGCTTTCTTCTGATCATCGGTTTGTGAGAAGGACTCATGATCTAGTAAATTCTCATTCCAAAGTCTGTTCATGTAGGTTAGATATGCCTTGTAGGGCTCTTCCATTGGTGTATAATGCACCTTTTCCTGGTCATCAACATAGATTTCTTCTTCATTTGCCCCAAAAGATCCAAGGATCCAAGTACGGATATCTCTTAATTTACTTGTACCGTTAGAAGATGAAAGAGGAATTTCATCCTGAATACCGTTACCGTTAGGATCCTCGTCTCTAACACGTTTCAAAAGCGTGTACAATTCTTCTGTTGTCTCAGGAATTTTCTTCACATCCAAAGCCTTTAACATCTTACTGTTATACCACATTGGATTTCTGTACCACGGTTGGAACAACTCGATCCGAGGCAAGGAGTAAATATGTCCGTCCGGAGCGGTAATGGATTTACGAATATCCGGATGATCATCTAGAACTTTTTTGATGTTTGGCGCATACTCATTAATCAAATCTTCGAGGGGAATTAGGATACCTTGTCCTCCATAGTTCAATTCCTCAGCTTGAGTCAACTTAGCTCCAAAGAAAATGTCAGGATAATCCCCACTTGCAAACACTAGATTTTTCTTCGTGTCAAAGCTATCTCGTGGTGCATTTAAGTATTCAATACTGATCCCTGTCAGTTTCTCCATCTCCTGCATAACAGGCATGTCCTTCCAATTCTGAATCCCCATATCTGGAGCCATTATGGATAGCGACAATTTCTCATTAACAATAGGATATCCCTCTTTGTTGAATGCAGCTGTATCCGACTTCTTCTCTGTTCCCCCGTTACCCTTGCTATCCGCTGAACCGCAACCACTGAGCAACGTAAGCGCCATCACTGTAACCAATAATAGCGTTATGCCCTTTTTCTGTTTTGTACGCACACACATTTCCTCCTCTTGATGTTTTCTATTGTAGGTTGTCTTTATAATAAACGAAGTGAAGCAATCCTTCGAATATTATCTTCCTCAACCGCGCTGTTGCTAGCGCTTACAACAAAATTGTAGACAACATGTGGTCATACCGTAAATATGTCGATTTTGCATTGTCACAGCGGATAACATAATCCTTTATCCATAAGGGTTTCGGCCATTATCACACGTTAATAAACCATCCTTCAATCATAAGGAAATTGTCATTTATGAAATCGCTTTATTCTGCAAGATATACACATTTACAATCCATCCCTCTCTAATTATCCCTTCTCCCTGCCCTGCAATAAAAAAAGGTCAACCAAAGTTATTGGTTGACCTCGTACTGTTTGCGGAACTATTCTGAGTTGCCTCATGACAATTCACGATACGTTTATTTTCTTTTGGAGATGATCTGCAAATTACCCATGTAAGGACGAAGTACTTCCGGCACTTCTACACTTCCGTCTTCCAATTGATAATTTTCCAGAATCGCTGCTACGGTTCGACCTACTGCTAGCCCTGATCCATTCAATGTATGCACAAATTCTGGCTTCGATTTAGGCTCTGGACGGAAGCGAATATTCGCCCGACGAGCTTGGAAATCTTCAACATTAGAGCAAGAGGAGATTTCTCTATACGCACCCGACTCCGGTAACCATACTTCAAGGTCATACGTTTTTGCAGCGGTGAAACCTAAATCACCTGTACATAGCGCAAGTACACGATAAGGCAATTGCAGCAATTGCAACACACGTTCTGCGTTCTGCGTCATTTTCTCCAATTCATCATATGAGGTATCAGGATGAACAATTTTGATCATCTCAACCTTGTTGAATTGATGTTGGCGGATCAAGCCCCGCGTATCACGGCCGGCAGCACCCGCTTCTGAACGGAAACAAGAGCTGTATGCCACATAATGATGTGGCAATTCTTCACCTGTTAGAATTTCATCGCGGTGGTAGTTCGTTACCGGAACTTCTGCAGTCGGGATCAGATAATAACCGTCCTCCGTTAGCTTGAAGAGATCCTCTTCGAACTTCGGAAGTTGTCCTGTTCCATATAGGCTATCACGATTAACGATATAAGGTGGCAACATCTCTTCATAACCATGCTCATTACTGTGCAAATCCATCATGAAATTGATCAGCGCCCGTTCTAAACGTGCACCTAAGCCTTTATAAAAGGTAAACCGTGATCCCGTTACTTTGGCTCCTGCCTCAAAATCTAGAATTCCTAAGTCCACCGCAATGTCCCAGTGAGCTTTAGGGGTAAATGAGAATGACTTGGGCTCACTCCAACGACGAATTTCCACATTGTCATCTTCCGAAGCGCCAATAGGTACGCTATCATTCGGAATATTAGGGATCGCCATCGTCAGTTCCTCGATCTGAGCCTCAAGAGAGCGGACTTCATCATCCAACTCTTTAATTCGATCGCCAACTTCGCGCATCTCTACGATCAGTTCATCAGCATCTTCCTTGTTCTTCTTCCGCTTAGCTACTTCCGCAGATACCGTATTGCGGCGGCTCTTCAGCGACTCGCTCTCCTGCAGTAGCTCCCGGCGTTTCTCATCCAGTGGTGGAAAACCCGAAATAAGGTTTAATGATTTTCCCCGATTTTTGAGCGCCTCTTCGACGCGCTGGTATTCATTTCGCAATATTTTAACATCTAACATTGGGTAGTCCCTCCTAGAATCATCCCTGAGCAGCTATGTACTATCCGCGTTTAAGAATATGCCTACTGCCGGGAACCGCCGGAAACATGGTGTTCCTGCAAAAAAACAACCTCAACCCTGGAAAGGAGTCAAGGTAACAAGAATAGTACTATTTTACTGCTACATGACTTCTTTGAATCATTTCTACAAAATACTTATGCAACGAATAATCCTCTGTCAGTTCTGGGTGGAACGATGACACGAGGAGATGCCCCTGACGGGCTGTGACAATCTCATCACGATAAGTAGCCAATACTTCAACTCCATCGGCTACTGAAGTGATGAGCGGAGCACGAATAAACACAGCACGCAGTGGCTCTGTAAGTCCCTTTACCTCAAGGTCTGTCTCGAAACTCTCCCGTTGACGTCCGAAGGCGTTACGAGAGACTGTAATGTCCATTAAGCCTAGGTGGGCCTCTTCCTCGCCCTCAATTCCCTTGGCCAAGACAATCAATCCGGCGCAAGTACCAAAGATCGGCTTGCCTTGATGCGAAAACTCCGTAATAGCCTCGATGAAGCCATACTTTCTCATCAACTTACCAATCGTCGTGCTCTCACCGCCAGGAATAATCAAACCATCGATTTCTCCCAGTTGCTCGGGGTGCTTCACAGGCACTCCTTCGGCTCCAGCACTTTGTATGCTTGCAATATGTTCTGCAACAGCGCCTTGTAGCGCCAATACTCCCACCTTCATGACTAGGCCTTCTTCCTATTACCAGCCGCGCTCAGACATCCGCTCAGACGGCGACAATTTCGAAATTTCAATACCTTTCATAGGCGCTCCCAAATTCTTGGAAACTTCGGCAATCAGTTTATAGTCAGTATAATGTGTGGTTGCTTCTACAATTGCGCGGGCAAATTTCTCAGGACTCTCCGATTTGAAAATACCTGAACCCACGAATACACCATCGGCTCCCAAATGCATCATGAGTGCTGCATCTGCCGGCGTAGCCACACCACCTGCAGCGAAGTTAACAACCTGCAATTTACCAGTCTCATGCACTTCAAGCAGCAATTCATAGGCTACGCCCAAGTTCTTCGCTTCAGCATATAGCTCATCTTTGGACAAGCTCTGTACCTTACGAATTTGACTATTAATGAGACGCATATGACGAACGGCCTCAACGATGTTACCTGTTCCAGGTTCACCCTTGGTCCGAATCATCGATGCTCCTTCACTAATCCGGCGCAATGCCTCGCCAAGATCCTTAGCTCCGCATACAAATGGGACTGTGAAATCACGTTTGTCGATATGGAATACTTCATCAGCGGGTGTAAGAACTTCGCTCTCATCTAGATAGTCTACCCCAAGAGATTCCAGAACTTTCGCTTCAACGAAATGTCCTATGCGAGCCTTCGCCATAACCGGAATGGTGACCACTTTCATAACTTCCTCAACAATGGTTGGGTCTGCCATACGAGCAACTCCACCAGCTGCCCGGATATCTGAAGGGACACGTTCCAAAGCCATAACAGCCGTTGCACCTGCCGCCTCAGCTATTTTAGCTTGTTCGGCGTTCATGACATCCATAATGACGCCACCTTTTTGCATATCAGCCATACCTCTTTTTACCCGCGATGTTCCGGTTTCCATATCCACGCCCCCTTATTAATAGAACAATCTCTACCTGTATAATCTAACTTGTAATTTTACAATATAGTCCATAAATATACAACCCATTTGGTCGGGTTTGTATATCTTAAAACAGATTTTTGATTCCATTAAATAGGTCTCCGAAGAACTCACCAATGGCACGCATGAACAACTTGAACCAATTTGCCTTCTCCGCATCTTGAGCGGTAATCAGGTTAACTGTTTTTTCCAGTGTTTGATCCATTCCAGCCGGTTTATAGGAGTACGTGACCGTTCCAACCTTTGTCCCCTGCTTCAATGGAGCCGTTAACGTCTCATTATTCATCGTCACCTTAGCTTCCAACGTGCTTGTGTCAGCACCTTTAGGAATAACAAAGTCCACCCCTTGATCAGTAACAAGAGGAACCTGAGTGTCTTTAGCTTTCTTCACTGTAACAAATTCACTACCAGCAACCGTTACCTTTGGAGCAACAATCTGCTTCGTTTCAAAGTTATTAAATCCATAATCAAGTACCTTGCGAGTCTCAACGAAACGAGATTTTTCACTCGATGTGCCCATGACAACACTTATATACCTTACTCCGTTCCTAATAGCAGTCCCGGTGAAGCAGTTTCCCGCATTTGCGGTATGTCCGGTCTTCAAACCATCCATGCCTTCATAGGCAAACTGTTTGAAGTTGGTAACACTTTTATTTGCTTCGAGCATATAGTTCAGGTTAATCATCGGTTGCTTGTCCCGTTCACGGAATTTCTTGGATTGAATCGTAGTGAATCGGTTAAAGTCGGGATGGTCGGTTACGATATACTTTGCTAGAATCGCTGCATCCATCGCAGACATGACCGTTTCCTCCGTGCTATCCGGTTGGAATTCCTTAGGCATATCCTTAATGTCTAGCCCTGTAGAGTTAGCAAAATGAGCTGTCTTCATCCCCATCCGCTTTGCCTCTTCATTCATCATATCTACAAACGCCAATTCCGAGCCAGCAACATGCTCTGCCAACGCAACCGTAGCATCATTTGCAGATGCCATTGCCATAGCAGTATACAACTCTTCTATTGTATGTTGATCTCCCTCTGCTAGGAAAATTCGTGAGCCTACCGTTTTGGCGGCATTCTTCCGAACCGTCACGACATCATCCCACGCAAATTGTCCTTTTTTGACGAGATCGGCCACAATGTATTCGGTCATCATCTTCGTCATACTCGCTGGAGGAAGTGCTAAATCTCCATTTACATTAAGTAGTACTTGGCCAGATACTGGTTCTAGCAAAATAGCAGATCGAACCTGTAGGTCTAGCGATTCTACGCTAGGAATCTTACTAGCTGCATTCTTTTGAGATGCCGGTTTCGTTGATGGAGCTTCTGTTTGAGTTCCTTGAGTTCCTTCTGCCAAAGCCATTGCGGGAACCAGAGAGAAGCACAACATGTTCAGTAACAAAACAGAAGCAACACTTTTGCGAACCAGATGCCGTTTTGTAGTTGTTGGTTTAGATTTTTTAAGTTTCAATGCTATTAAAGCTCCTCTCATATTCACGTTCATTTGCTCTATCTATTCTATCACAGGGTATACCGCAAAAAAAGACAAGCAGGGCGAAAATCGCCCTGCTTGATGTGAATTGTAAAATTTAACAGAAATTAAACAGAATAGTTAGGTGCTTCCTTCGTGATTTGAACATCATGAGGATGACTTTCGCGAAGGCCTGCTCCTGTGATCCGAATAAATTGTGTATCATTACGCAATACATCTAGAGATGGTGTACCACAATATCCCATACCGGAACGTAGACCGCCAAGCAATTGGTGAATCGTATCGGAAAGTGGTCCTTTATAAGCAACACGACCTTCGATTCCTTCTGGCACAAGCTTCTTATCGTCCTCTTGGAAATAACGGTCTTTACTACCCATCTTCATAGCGCCGAGTGAACCCATACCTCTGTATACCTTGTAGCGGCGACCCTGATAAATCTCTGACTCGCCTGGGCTTTCCTCTGTACCAGCAAACAAACTACCCAACATAACCGCGTGAGCGCCTGCAGCAATCGCCTTGGTGATCTCACCAGAGTATTTAATACCTCCGTCAGCGATAATTGGAATTCCATATTCACGTGCTACTGAAGCACAATCATAAATGGCTGTAATTTGCGGTACGCCGATACCAGCGATAACCCGTGTTGTACAAATAGAGCCTGGACCAATGCCGACTTTGACAACAGATGCTCCCGCTTCAATTAGAGCTCGTGTAGCTTCACCTGTAGCTACGTTACCAGCAATAATTGTAAGCTCCGGATAACGTGCACGTAGGCCAGCTACAGCCTCGATAATATTGATATGGTGGCCATGCGCTGAATCCACAGTAATCGCATCTACACCCGCTTTAACTAGTGCGTCAGTCCGTTCAAATGTATCTTTACCAATCCCGATAGCGCCCGCAACGATTAATCGGCCTTGAGAATCTTTGGCTGCATTAGGGAATTGAATGGCTTTCTCAATATCTTTAATGGTAATAAGACCTTTAAGGATGTTGTTCTCGTCAACCAATGGCAGCTTCTCAATTTTGTGCTTTTGAAGAATGCCTTCAGCCTCTTGAAGAGTTGTTCCTACAGGCGCTGTTACCAGGTTCTCATGTGTCATGACTTCACTGATCTTAATACTATAATCGTGGACAAAGCGTAGGTCACGATTGGTAAGAATACCTACGAGTTTTTTCGTATCATCAACAATAGGCACACCAGAAATTCTGAATTTGCCCATGACAACTTCCGCATCCGAGACAAGATGATCCGGTGTAAGTGAGAATGGATTGGTAATTACACCGCTCTCCGAACGTTTTACCCGATCCACTTCTTCGGCTTGTTGTTCGATCGACATATTCTTATGGATGACCCCCATGCCACCCTCTCTAGCGATCGCTATCGCCAAGGCAGCCTCCGTTACCGTATCCATCCCTGCACTAATTAATGGAATGTTCAGCTTTACCTTATCGCTGAGTCTTGTGGACACATCAACCTCTTTAGGTAGCACTTCCGATTTACGTGGAACCAATAGAACATCATCAAACGTTAAGCCTTCTTTATTAAATTTACTCTCCCACACCTTGATTTGTCCTCCTTATTTTTTATTTCTAGTTGGCCGATTATCCTTTAAAATCAAGGCCAGAGCGACACTTACGAAAATATATTATTGCCATCTTAGCAAAGGGCCTATAGCCTGTCAAGAATAAGCGGCTGGAATCTCAGGGAGTCTTCTACCAGCATTCGAGTGTCTCTGGTACGTGTACACATACACAATAGAGCATATCTATACGCACCTATTTTTGCCCTAAATCATTTAAAAACATTCTCCATTAACAAAAGAAAGATCACTCTCCTTAAAAAGGAAAATGATCTTCTTCGTCTGATATGAGCCTATGCTCTTTCTTGATGGATGACTTTATCTATTACTCCATACTCGAGGGCTTCCTCCGCAGACATGAAATAATCCCGGTCCATATCCTTGGCAATTCGTTCTATCGGCTGACCCGTTTGCTCTGCAGCAATGCTATTTAGTCTCTCGCGGATCCGAATAATTCGTCTCGCACTGATCTCGATATCACTTGCCTGTCCTTGGACACCACCATGAGGCTGATGAATCATAATCTCACTGTTAGGGAGCGCAAAACGCTTGCCCTTTGTTCCAGATAACAACAAGATCGCAGCAAAGGATGCGGCCATACCCGAACAAATCGTCTGCACATCCGGTTTCACATATTTCATCGTATCATAGATGGCGAACCCAGCTGAGGTCGATCCACCAGGACTATTAATATAAAAATGAATATCTTTCTCCGGGTCTTCAGCAGCAAGCAATAGCATCTGTGCAGTAATGCTGTTGGCAACCTGATCATCGATTGCAGAGCCTAGAAAGATAATGCGATCCTTCAGCAATCTTGAGTAAATATCATAGGAACGCTCCCCGTGACCTGTTTGTTCAATGACATATGGAATAACTGTACTCATCTACACGCCCCCTCAAATTAAGCCGCAATGGCATATGGAGTTGTATTACTCACCAATTTAGATACTCTTTGCACCTGATTGTCTCTGCGACGATTTAGCATAGCTGGGACCACATCCAATGAGCTATTATCATTCATTAGCATAATTAAGGCTGTCGTATTCTGCTCTCTAAAAGCTTCCAGATAAGCATATACGATTTTCTCATCGACCTTGGATTGCCCTGGTTCAATCTTATTCGTGTCTGTATCATCGATCTCGCTGGAGATCTCCTTCACCGTTCTTAGCTTCATACGGGCACGATGAAGTACCGCCTTTACCGCCCCTTCAGTTGAATTTAGCAACTCTGCTGTTTCCCCTGCGGTATACCGAAAAACATCCATTAACAACAGTGTTATGCGCTGATTAACTGGTAGACGAGTTACCATCGTTTCCATCGCCATCCAAAGGTTAAACGAATCGATCTGTTTGTCATTAGGTAAGTCTTCGTCTACCGGTAACGAATCAGTTGTAATCTTCTTCTTACGGTACCGATCGATCCATACATGGCTCGCGATTTGATACAAAAAGGATTTGTTGATATCCAGTTCCTCACCCTTCTTTAATGCAACCATCCAAACCTTCAACCACGTCTCCTGCACAAGATCATCAGCTTCTTCAGAACACCCTGTGAGGGAGCGACAATACTGCCTTAATCCGGACTGATGCGACTGGACCCACCGGGCAAAATTATTATGTGCCTCATCTTGTTTCAGGCTTTGATCATAAACCATTATCCCAGCGCACCTCCTTTTATTTGTTCTAACACTTATATAAACGTAAAAATCAGTTCATTCGATACGGTGACTTTATCATATTTAATATAAAATCAAAAACTTGATCATGTATATAGCAAAAGAACCACTACCGAGTTAATTCGGTAGTGGTTCTTTAAGTTTGCTTGGCGGCGTCCTACTCTCCCAGGACCCTGCGGTCCAAGTACCATCGGCGCTGGAGGGCTTAACGGTCGTGTTCGGGATGGGTACGTGTGGAACC
>NZ_BMFT01000008.1 GCF_014639155.1 Paenibacillus segetis | reverse complement strand
GAGGGGTTCCACACGTACCCATCCCGAACACGACCGTTAAGCCCTCCAGCGCCGATGGTACTTGGACCGCAGGGTCCTGGGAGAGTAGGACGCCGCCAAGCAAAATACCACTATCGTGGTATTTTTTTTGCTCAGTATCTGAGCAAAAGTAACAATTTTATGTATGTACTGTCGGGACGTAGCTCAGCTTGGTAGAGCACCTGGTTTGGGACCAGGGGGTCGCATGTTCAAATCGTGTCGTCCCGATCAGAAGAAATGTGAAGAAGGTGTCCACAAAAGTATTTACTTTTGTGGACACCTTCTTCATCTTCAGTTAATTGACTGACTTTCATAAAATATTAAAATGAATTCCTCATTCATATAGCCACGATTATTAATCCATCTGAACTAAACTCTAATATACTTCATGATTCCTTGCTCGTCAGACTTCCTCGTATACGCTCCTTCTGTTGTGGGTAACTTTTTTGATAATTTTGCTTATGCACAGAAAAGTAGATATATATTTACAAAGTAGGAATAATTCAGTCCAAACTCGTAAAAATAAAAGGTTATCCCCTTGTGGATAATATTAATTACAAGAAAATCTATGTATTTATCCTCCTCATCCACATTTTCATGCACAGTATCCACGGATTGTTCACAACCATAGACAGAATAATAAATTTATATCCACAGATTAACAAAGTCAAAGTACAACGTTGGATGAGTATGTATTGCAACTGATGCTCTAGTGGTGGATGAATACTAATGAAATAACACTGATTTCGCTAAATCTCCCCAAAACAATGACTTTATTTGTTTTACTTGCACTTTATACATCTACAAATCAAAGTTTATTTCAAAGATGAAATTAGCTGCAGAAACTACAGGTAATCGTAATCACAGTACAATGTTGAAGAGAAAGCTTTAGGGACATAATAAGTCCCGGTTGAGACATTCCCCCTTTGAGCAGATTACATAAGCTAGATATGGAATGGGTGGAGCGATGTAAGGACAAGATTGGCGAAAAATGGCGTGTTTCATCGTTTTTAACTGTAGAAACTACATCTATTTCGACCAAAACAATGACCTTATTCGTTTTAATTGTACAAACTGCACTTATTGATTGGAGAAACCTCTTCCTAGCGAGCTTTCATACAATTTAATTGCACTTTATACATCTACATAGCAATGTTTACTCCAAGAGATGAATTTAGATGTAGAAACTACAACTAACATCCCCATCAGGTAATCATAATCCCCGTATAATGTTGAAGTGAATGTCTCCAGGAACGTCAGACGTCCAAGGTCGGAGTACTATTCCTTCTTCGGCCCTGACTACGATATGATTTTTTACCCTAACCTACCCACCTACCCAAAGTCCATGCTCCGACGAGCCTTAGAAGTAATTCTAGAGGCTCGTTTTTCTTTGTTGGTACAAGATAGCATACCCGCCGTCGTACATTACTTTGAATATTTATAAAAACAAGTTGAATACGTCAAAAGACTTGGGGTGTATCCTTCTCGTAAGATAGAGATAGAAACACCAAATAGTATTTTGAAAAGGGGCGTATAGAACTTATGAGAAAGGGATTATCGTTCTTTATTGTAACCGCTTTAATATTGGTCCTGGCAGCATGTGGGAGTAGTGGAGGAAATGAAGGCAAGGGCAGCAGTGGGGAGAATGGGACGATCGGGATTTCTATGCCATCCAAAACACTGGAACGCTGGGTGAACGACGGATCTAATATGAAAAAAGAATTTGAAGGTATCGGCTATGGAGTTGATTTGCAGTATGCGGAAGACGTCATAGAGAATCAAGTATCCCAGATCGAGAACATGATTACCAAAGGCGTGAAGGTAATTGTCATCGCCCCGATCGATGGAGAATCCTTGACGGATGTTTTAGATAAAGCGGCTGCAGCAAAAATCGAAGTTATCGCTTACGACCGACTAATTAAGAAAAGCAAGCATGTAAGCTTCTACGCAACTTTTGATAATTTTAAAGTAGGTGTGCTTCAAGCAACCTATATCGAAAGCAAGTTAGGATTAAAAGATGGGAAGGGACCTTTTAACATTGAGTTATTCGGTGGTTCTCCGGATGATAATAATGCGTATTTCTTCTATGATGGTGCGATGTCCGTATTGCAGCCATACATCGATAGTGGGAAGTTGGTCGTTCGAAGCGGCCAAACTACGATGGATAAGATCGCTATAATGCGTTGGGATGGCGCTACCGCACAAGCGCGGATGGATAACTTGTTAAGCGCAAATTATTCAGATGAGCATGTAGATGCCGTTCTCGCACCAAATGATGCGATCAGCATAGGAGTTATCTCCTCTTTGAAAGGTGTGGGATATGGTTCCGCGAATATGCCAATGCCGATTACTAGTGGTCAGGATGCAGAGCTTGCTTCCATAAAGTCCATCATAGCAGGGGAGCAAACTTCCACCGTATTTAAGGATACTCGCGCATTAGCAAAGAAAGTCGTATCCATGGTTCAGAGCATCATGAAGGGTGAAGAAGCGGAAGTAAATGATACAACGACATATGACAATGGTGAAAAGGTGGTTCCTTCTTATCTATTAGAGCCGGTTATTGTAGACAAAGATAACTATAAGGAAATTTTGATCGACTCAGGTTATTACACTGAAGATCAATTGAAATAACAATTAGCACCTTAGAATTGATGATTTAGTGGCGGCCACAGAGTGGGCTGTCGCTAAATCATTTATTACGATATTTTCCGAAAGCGGGGTGTAACCCAATGACGGCGACTATTTTGGAAATGAAAAATATCACAAAGACCTTTCCAGGTGTCAAGGCGTTGGAACACGTGAATCTACAAGTTAAAGAGGGCGAGATTCATGCGCTCATGGGTGAGAATGGCGCAGGCAAATCGACATTGATGAAGGTGTTAAGCGGCGTTTATGCTCACGGCTCCTACGAGGGCGATATTTTGTTCAAAGGGGAAATCTGCGAGTTCAGGGGAATCAAACAGAGTGAAAATAAAGGGATCGTAATTATCCACCAGGAGCTAGCGTTAGTTCCTCAATTAACGATTGCAGAGAATATATTTCTTGGAAACGAGCAATCAAGGAAAGGCATCATCAACTGGAACGAAACGATTGTCAGAACCAGAGAGCTGCTGGAAGTAGTTGGTCTGTACGAGTCGCCGAATACACCGATTTCGGAAATTGGTGTGGGCAAACAACAGCTGGTGGAAATCGCCAAGGCGCTTTCCAAGCAGGTGAAGCTGCTCATATTGGATGAGCCGACGGCAGCGCTAAATGAGGATGATAGTGAGAACCTGTTAAAGCTGTTGGTGGAGTTTAAAAAACAAGGAATAACCTCAGTTCTAATTTCCCATAAGTTGAATGAGATTACGAAAGTAGCCGATTCAATCACTATTTTGCGAGATGGCAAATCGATTGAGACATTGGATATGAAAAAGGATAGCATCACGGAAGATCGGATTATTAAAGGAATGGTTGGTCGGGAACTTACCAATCGATACCCTAAGCATGAGCCTATTCTGGGCGAGACATTTTTTGAGGTCAAGGATTGGAATGTATATCATCCTACATTAGCGGATCGCAAAGTAATCGATAACTGCAATTTAACCATACGACGAGGGGAAATCGTAGGAATCGCTGGATTAATGGGTTCGGGTAGAACAGAGTTGGCGATGAGTTTATTCGGGCAATCCTATGGACGGCGGATCAGCGGACAGATTCATAAAGATGGGAAGCAACTTCAGTTGGCGAGTATTACGCAGGCAATCCAAGAGGGGATCGCCTATGTAACGGAAGATCGTAAGGAATATGGCTTAATTCTGGATGAAGACATTAAGCGGAATACCACGCTGGCTGCCATGAACAAAATTTCTAAATGGTTTGTAATCGATGATAACAGTGAGATTGTCGTGGCAGAACAATTTCGGAAAAAACTAAATATTAAGGCTCCTAACATACTCCAAAAAACGGGTAATTTAAGCGGTGGTAATCAGCAAAAGGTTGTGCTTAGTAAATGGATATTCTCCGAGCCCGATTTGCTCATATTGGATGAACCAACTCGTGGTATCGACGTAGGTGCAAAATATGAAATTCACTCGATTATCAATGAGTTAGCCGATACAGGGAAAGGAATTATGATGATTTCTTCAGAATTGCCAGAACTACTTGGTATGTGTGATCGGATTTACGTGATGTGCGAAGGAAGATTTACTGGGGAAATAGATAGAGCGAATGCATCACAGGAAGCATTAATGAAATTGATGACCAAAAGTAGGGGGTAATACAAGATGGGCAACATAACTAAACTGCTTCGCAATAATGTACGGCAATATGGAATGTTTCTAGTACTTATACTAATCATGGTGTTATTTCAAATCCTTTCGGACGGCACACTACTTAAGCCCCTTAATATTACAAATTTAGTACTGCAAAACAGCTATATTTTGATTTTAGTTATTGGAATGCTATTGGTTATCATTACAGGACATATCGACCTGTCAGTTGGGTCAATTGCAGCATTCATTGGAGCTATGTCCGCAATCATGATGGTTAATTATCATATTCCGTTTCCACTAGCCATCGTATTGTGTCTGCTCCTTGGTGCGTTAATCGGCGCGTGGCAAGGCTTTTGGGTAGCGACGGTTGGCATCCCGTCTTTCATCGTGACCTTGGCAGGGATGCTATTGTTTCGCGGACTTACCATGGTAACACTTGGGGGCCAATCGATTGGGCCGTTTCCAGACACATTCCGCAAAATCAGCTCAGGATTCATTCCGGATATTCCAGGCGAGTGGAATGTTCATATGTTGACCTTGCTCTTGGGTGGTCTACTTTCGTTATTGTTCCTCTTTATGGAGTGGAGGGCGCGTATTACACAAACACGATATAAATTTGAAGTACTGTCCCTTCCTTTATTTATCGGCAAAGTAGCCCTTATTGTGATCGTTATTAATTTGTTTACCTTTGTATTGTCTGCATACAACGGAATTCCTAATGTTCTTGTTATCTTGTTCGCCTTAGTCGCGTTATACACATTTATCATGCGAAAGACGGTAATGGGTCGGCATATTTATGCAGTTGGGGGAAATGAGAAGGCAGCCAGACTTTCGGGGGTCAAAACGAAAAAAATGACCTTCTGGGTATTTGTAAACATGGGTGTTATGGCTGCCCTTGCAGGATTGATATTCACTGCACGTTTGAACGCAGCTACGCCTAAGGCTGGTGTTAACTTTGAGCTTGATGCGATTGCAGCTTGTTTCATAGGTGGTGCATCTGCTGCGGGTGGCGTTGGTACAGTAATTGGTGCGATTATCGGCGGCCTTGTTATGGGCGTCATGAATAACGGGATGTCCCTGATCGGACTCGGCATCGATTATCAGCAAGGAATCAAAGGCTTAGTTTTGCTTCTTGCAGTGGGATTTGATATCTATAATAAAAATAAAACAACAGCTTAATAAACTACTTCCATGAAATCCATGTCACCGTACCGGCGATCATCTACTTGATTGTGGGTGCGGTTTTTAACTTTCGACAAAGATAGCGCTTTATTTTTGTTGAAAAAGTATAATGATGTAGGGTTGGATATATACGACTCGACCACTTTGTATGCCACTGGAGGGGAAGTGTTGAAGAAATTAGTTATTCTTTATTTTGTTCTTATTAGTCTATTTTTGATTTATTTATATTCAGCGTATTCTCGGGGTGCAACTGATCCAATGGATTCGGCCGTTGGTTTGCGGGGGGAATCAGACGAGAAATACGTCATGGTGAACTATTTAACAGGTAATGAATATTGGAAGAATTGTTTGAAAGGTTTTGAAGATGCGGCAGAGGCACTAGGTGTATCGGTAGAATATCGAGGTGCCACACAATATGATGAACACGAAGAAGTCACGGTGCTCGAGCAGGTCATTGCCAAGAAACCAGCAGGGATTGTTCTGTCGGCGATCAATTCAGAGGCATTGATCAACGTGATAGATAAAGCAGTCTCTTCGGGTATTCCCGTCGTATTATACGATTCAAATGTTCCCAACAGTAAGGCGTATTCGTTCCTGGGCACGAATAATTTTGAAGCCGGAGTAGCGGCAGCACATAAGATGGGGGAGCTTGTTGGGCAGAGAGGTACCGTGGTGATCCTTACCCAGAAAAATCAATTGAATCAGCAACAACGTGTTAATGGATTCATTGAAACGCTTGAAGAACAATATCCCCAACTAAAGGTTATTGAAGTAGTTGAAGACAAAGGGGATCAAGTGGTTTCCGAGAGCAAGACGGGGGCATTATTACTGAAGTATCCAGACCTGCAAGGAATATTCGTAACTGAAGCTGTCGGTGGCATGGGTGTGGGGAATGCATTAATTAACAACAATCGCACGGATATAGAAGTTATTAGCTTCGATACCAATAAAGGTACACTTGATATGGTGAAGGACGGCGTTATTTCCGCCACGATGGCTCAAGGTACCTGGAACATGGGCTACTGGTCATTGATGCAGTTATTTCATCTGAAAAATGCATTGGTTGAACCTGTTGCGGACTGGCAGCAAGCTCAGGTACCTCCACTCCCAACCTATATTGATACCGGTATATCGGTCGTCACGAAGTCCAATGTCGAACATTTCTACGCAAAATAATACCTCATTTGTCGTTTGGTATTGGAGGTGAACAAACATGCGAACCAAATGGCTCCAGTTCGATAACTGGTCTATTCGCGACAAGTTGATACTGCATATTTTGTTAATAAGTATATTTCCTGCCTTATGTCTAGGACTGTTAATCTCATGGGTAACTAGCTCCACGATCGAAGAGCAAGTGAATGGTCAGACCTCGCAATTGATTGGCAACGTGAACAAATCTCTTGATTATCATGCTAGCAATATGCAGAACGTATCTTATTTAATATCTTTTAATCCGGAGATCGGTAAATTTTTTGCTAACGGTGCTGGTGCCTTTTCAGGAGAGCAGGAACGCTATAATACATTAAAGTTCCTTCAAGGCTTTACTACACTGCATTCCGAGATAGCGGGAATCATGATTGTTAATAACAATGGAGAATACATGAGCAACGAGATGTATGCCCGCTCAAGTCGAAATTTGACTAGTGAGAACTGGTACCAAGAGGCAGTCACGGCTAAGGGCATCTTCAAACTGATCGGACATCCCGTTAAAAGAAATGTAACGAGTCATGCCAACTATAAGGATGAAGAAGTTGTTTCTTTCGTGCGCGCAGTACTTGATCCAGAGACTCAAGCAGTACAGGGAGTGGTGCTTATCGATTTCAAATCGCGATTGATTGCTGAGATGGTTCGCGATGTGAGATTGGGTAAATCAGGGTATCTCATGGTTATTGACGACAAAGGTGACATGCTCTATGCGCCTAAAAATTCAATCGCGGATCAACTAGACCGAACGCGAATTTTAGCAGACACCGTGGGTGATTTTACAGAAAAAATAGATGATAAACCATTCCAATATATTTTTCAAAAGTCTTCTTTTACCGGTTGGACAACTGTAGGTGTATTTCCAATGCAAGAAACTGTGCAGGGAGTTCACGAGATTAATTTATATATTGTATCCTTTGTGTTCCTAGTCAGTATGCTGGGAATTGCGGCATCTTATTACTTGTCCTATTCGATATCTAGACCGATTTCTCAATTATCATCATTTATGCATAAAGTTGAAAGTGGAAATATGAGTATTCGATATAATGGCAAGCGCCGAGATGAAGTTGGAATGCTCGGGCACAGCTTCAACCAAATGCTTGCCCAAATAAAACGTTTACTTAGACAGGTAAGTGAGGAGCAACGCTTGAAGCGGGAAGCTGAACTACGAAGCTTGCAGGCTCATATCCAACCTCATTTTCTGTACAATACGCTGGATACGATCCAATGGTTGGCTAGAAAAGATGGTGCTTATGAGGCGACGGAAGTAGTGGAATCCTTGTCCCGTCTGTTTCGAATAGGACTTAGTAGGGGGAAGGAGATGATACCTCTCTCGGACGAATTCGAGCATATTCGTAGCTATCTAATGATCCAGAAGACACGCTATAAAGACAAGTTGAATTATGAAATTGATATAGAACCGAGCTTGATGAATCTGTTCGTGCTCAAGCTAATTTTGCAGCCGGTTGTGGAAAATGCAATCTATCATGGTATTAAGGAGCGCCGTGGACCTGGCCTCATATCAATTCGAGCAGTAGCAGATCAAGATATGGTTGTAATTACGATTGAAGATACTGGAAAAGGAATGGACGAGGACAAATTGAATAGCCTTCGCATGCAACTGGAGCAGGTTGGTCATTTAGATTATACACAGCCCATCCCCCAGGAAAAAGCGGAGGAAGACAACGGGGGTTCTAATAGCTATGGACTTAGGAATGTACAGGAGCGCATCCATTTAAGTTACGGTGCACCCTATGGAATTACAATTGAAAGTGTGATAAAGGTAGGGACTACCGTTACGATTCGTCATCCTATTATGCACCGAGAGGAGTAGAAGCATGGAGCAGAAGTGGAAAGTGATCATAGCTGATGATGAGTTCATTATTCGGGAAGGAATCAGAAGTTCGGTAGATTGGGACAGATTGAATCTGCAGGTGGTCGCTGAAGCAGAAGATGGAGAAGAAGCCCTGGAGTTGGCACTCCGTGAACAAGTGAATATCCTCATTGTGGATCTTAGCATGCCAATTATGGATGGTCTTACTCTGATCAGTGAGCTTCGCGAGCAGCTTCCTAACTGTAAAATAATCATAATTACGGGTCATGATGAATTTGCATACGCTAAAAGAGCGATCAAGCTCAAGGTAGACGATTACATTCTAAAGCCTGTAAATCCGGGACAGTTAATGGAGGTGCTTGCGGCAATCGCCAGGAGACTGGATTTGGATGCTACAAACGAAAAGATACTTGATATAGCTTCTAAACAGATCGATAAGAATGTATCGTTACTTCGCGAGCGGTTTTGCTTGGAATGGATTGAGGGAGATATTAGCGAAGATGAGATCGCTGGGCAATTAGCTTTCCTCCAAATGCCAGAGCAAACGCCTGAGTTGGTTGGAGTTATCCGTTGGCCGGAACAGTCCAAAGGAAAGGTGTTTTTATCTGAGAAGGATCGGCAACTGCTGCTGTTCGCGATTGAGAACGTAATTGAAGAGCTGATTGAAGCCGAAAATTATGTTCACTTCCGCGATCAAACTGGGATGATCGTCGTATTGGTTTGGGGGTGCAAGGATAGCATGATTGGTACCCGTATTGCGGAAGCTTGCCAGAAATATTTGAACTTGTCTGTACTCGTTAGCTTCCAGTTAAATGACGAGAATAATGATTTGCCAGATCTGTACACCGCAGCGAAGACAATGGTAAATCGGGAAGCGCGAATGTCCGACTTTGTTAGAAGAGCGCGGGATATTATTGAGGAGAGGTACAACGACCCCGAATTGACACTAGAGGGAGTAGCAGATGAACTGGGCGTATCGTCAGTCTATTTGAGCCGAATTTTCAAGCAAGAGTCAGGTCAATCTTTTATTGGTATGCTAACGCATGTTCGAATCAAAATGGCGATACGCATGCTCGCAGGGACGAAATTAACGATGCATGAAATTGCTGAAAAAACAGGTTATGATACTCAGCATTATTTCAGTACTTCTTTTAAAAAAGTGGTTGGAGTACCCCCTAATCATTATCGGAAAAGCATTATTGAAGGTTAATCTCACGTAACTCAAGTATTCAAACCCGCCCGAGAACACTTCATATTGGAGTGTTCTTTTGCAATTGAGGATACTATTGAAGATACTTCCCACTTGGAATCGGAATATTTTGTGCACAGCAGGTCACACTGAATTGTAGAGGTAAAACCTCTTGGCAAACAAAGAAATTATGTTATAATAAAAACAAGGTCAAAGAAAGTCAAAGTCAACAACCGGTAAATTATCTTGCCAAATGGATAATATATACCGGATATTTTCGTAAAAAATATCGGCTTGATGTTTGAGCAATGGAGGATGAGTGATGCGTAATATCTCCGATATTATTGAAAAATATCTCAAGAGTATTCTGCATGAAAGTCCAGAGGGAACGATAGAAATTCAGCGTAACGATCTGGCCGACCAGTTCTCTTGTGTGCCGTCTCAAATCAATTATGTCATCAGTACACGTTTTACGCTGGAAAAAGGCTATTTGGTTGAGAGCAAAAGGGGTGGTGGTGGTTATGTTCGTATCCGTCGGATCGAATTACCGGGTCCCACTACGCTGCATACCCACTTGCATCATACAATAGGTGATGAGATGGGGCAGACCGCAGCAGAAGGTTTGATATATCAGCTTGTGGAATCAAGGTTCTTAAGTAGCCGTGAAGCGGCCCTTATGCGAGCAGCTATATCAAGAGAAGTGCTAATGGTCCAGCTTCCCTATCGTGACCAGATCAGGGCAAGAATCATGAAGGCAATGCTGATCTCTTTGTTAGGCTAAGGAGTCCAACGATCCATCTAATGAAGGAGGGATACCCGATGCAATGTCAAGAATGCGGGAAACGTCCCGCGACACTGCACTTTACCAAAATTGTGAATGGGGAAAAAACAGAATTTCGTATTTGTGAAACCTGCGCAAGGGAGAAGGGTGAGATTATCCCAGGTACAACAGGTGGGTTTTCCATTCATAATTTGCTGTCTGGTTTTTTGGATTTCAACCCTGGAAGTCATAGTCACAACCCAAGTGCTAAAATACCTGAAAATCTACGTTGTGAAGAGTGTGGATTAACTTATTCACAATTTAGCAAAATTGGTCGCTTTGGATGTAGTTCATGTTATAAATATTTTAATGATCGATTAGACCCTTTATTTAAGCGGGTTCATGGGAATACAGTTCATGTAGGTAAAGTACCAAAACGGGCAGGAAATCATATTCAAGTAAAACGTAAGCTTGATGAGCTTCGTCAGAAATTGCAGGAGCGGATTCTTCAGGAAGAGTTCGAAGAGGCCGCTAGGCTGCGGGATGAGATTCGCGAGCTTGAGAAGACACTTTCCGCAGAGTAGGAGGAATAAGCGATGCCAAATCTCCGGTTTACAGAACAACCACTCAGTAAGTGGATGAGCAGTGGGGGTAAGGATTCCGATATTGTCATTAGCAGCCGGGTTCGGATTGCAAGAAACCTGCTCTATGCACCGTTTCCAATGTTGGCTACAAGTGAGCAGTCAGAAGATGTTCTTAAACGACTTGAAGATGTGCTAGATGACGAACGAATACAAGCCTTTGGTAAGCTATATCCTATTCTTCTTGAGGATTTGGACGATTTAGATAAAAAGATTCTGGTTGAGAAGCATTTGATTAGTCCTAGTCTCGCCAACGAATCAAAAAGCGGAGCTGTCTTTATAAGCGAAGACGAAAGCTTGAGCATTATGGTGAACGAGGAAGACCATTTACGAATTCAATGTCTATATCCCGGCTTTCAGGTACAGGAGGCATGGGAAAAAGCAACCTCGGTGGATGATATTTTTGAAGACCATGTGGATTATGCATTTGATGATAATCGTGGATTCCTTACCAGCTGCCCAACGAATGTTGGTACTGGGCTAAGAGCTTCCGTAATGATGCACTTGCCTGCGCTTGTGTTAACAGGTCAGATTAATCGCATCCTTTCGGCGGTATCTCAGGTTGGACTTACGGTCCGTGGGATTTATGGCGAAGGTAGCGAAGCCATGGGAAACTTGTTTCAAATTTCAAATCAGATTACACTAGGACAAAGTGAAGACGAGATTATTGAAAACTTATACAGTGTTGTTCTGCAGATCATTGATCATGAGAAGGCTGCGAGAGAGACATTGTTGAAGGAATCACACCTTAGAATGATGGATCGTGTGATGCGGTCTTACGGGATTTTATCTCATGCAGCCATAATGGAATCAAAAGAAGCGGCTCAACGTCTGTCTGATGTTCGTCTTGGTGTAGATTTGGGATTGATTGATTCGTTATCACCTCAAGTGCTTAATGAATTGAATGTGATGACACAACCAGGTTTTCTGCAAAAAATATATAGTGAGAACATGTCACCTGGAGAGCGGGATATGTATCGTGCCATGCTTATTCGTGACAAAATGGGTAAATAACGAAGAGGAACATCAGGGAGTATGCTTTTTGTTGTCCTAACGTAAGCAATAGAATAATCATGGAGGTGTAGGGGATATGATGTTTGGAAGATTTACAGAACGTGCGCAGAAGGTGTTGGCACTTGCTCAGGAAGAGGCTGTAAGACTAGGGCATAATAATATAGGTACTGAGCATATTTTACTCGGACTGATCCGTGAAGGAGAAGGTATTGCTGCTAAAGCTTTGATCGGTCTTGGTCTTGGATTAGAGAAAATTCAAGATGAAGTTGAAACACTGATCGGCCGCGGACAAGAGCAACCTACCAATATCGCTTATACACCACGTGCTAAGAAAGTTATTGAACTGTCAATGGATGAAGCTCGAAAACTTGGCCATACCTATGTCGGAACAGAGCATATCTTGCTTGGATTAATTCGTGAAGGTGAAGGTGTAGCTGCGCGTGTACTAAATAATTTGGGGATTAGCCTTAACAAGGCGCGTCAACAGGTGCTACAACTATTGGGGAGCAGTGAAGCCGTATCTAGCCACCATGGAACACCAGCAAATATAAATACACCTACTCTTGATAGCCTAGCACGTGATTTGACGGTAACTGCCAAAGAAGGGAACTTGGACCCGGTTATCGGAAGAAGTAAAGAGATCGAACGAGTTATCCAAGTTCTTAGCCGTCGGACGAAGAATAATCCAGTTCTAATTGGTGAACCAGGCGTTGGTAAAACAGCGATTGCCGAAGGGTTGGCTCAGAAGATCATTAATAATGAAATTCCTGAGACACTTCGTGATAAAAGAGTAATGACACTCGATATGGGATCTGTCGTAGCGGGTACGAAATACCGCGGCGAATTTGAAGACCGTTTGAAGAAGATTATGGATGAAATTAGACAAGCGGGAAATATTATTCTCTTTATCGATGAATTGCACACATTGATTGGGGCTGGTGGAGCTGAAGGTGCTATTGATGCTTCCAACATTCTGAAACCAGCACTTGCACGTGGTGAGCTACAGTGCATCGGGGCTACAACTTTGGATGAATATCGCAAATACATTGAGAAAGATGCGGCTTTAGAACGTCGTTTCCAACCCATTACTGTCGATCAACCATCTGTTGAAGAAGCGATTCAAATTTTACATGGTCTTCGTGATCGGTATGAAGCTCATCACCGTGTGAAGATTACCGATGAAGCTATTGATCAAGCGGTTAAACTGTCCGACCGATACATCCCGGATCGTTTCTTACCGGATAAAGCGATCGACTTAATTGATGAAGCTGGATCCAAAGTAAGGCTGAACTCCTATACGGTACCACCCAACTTGAAGCAACTGGAAAGTCGTCTTGAAGACATCCGTAAAGAGAAGGACTCGGCTGTACAGAGTCAAGAGTTCGAGAAAGCGGCAGCACTCCGCGATACAGAACAAAAGATTCGTGAAGAGCTTGATGTTACGAAGAATCAATGGAAAGAACAACAAGGACGCACGGATTCAGAAGTTACACCAGATGATATCGCCCAAATCGTGGCGAGCTGGACTGGAATTCCTGTTAGCAAGCTGAAAGAAGAAGAAACTGATCGTCTGCTTAATATGGAGCATATTTTGCACGAACGTGTCATTGGCCAAGAGGAAGCAGTCAAAGCGGTAAGCCGGGCTATTCGCCGGGCACGTGCCGGACTCAAAGATCCGAAACGTCCAATGGGATCCTTTATCTTCTTAGGCCCAACAGGGGTTGGTAAGACTGAACTTGCGAGAGCATTGGCTGAAGCCATGTTCGGCGATGAGAATGCTGTTATTCGTATCGATATGTCCGAATATATGGAGAAGCATTCCACATCTCGTCTCGTAGGAGCTCCTCCGGGGTATGTTGGCTACGAAGAAGGTGGACAATTGACCGAAAAGGTACGCCGCAAACCTTACTCCGTTGTGTTGCTTGATGAAATCGAGAAGGCACATCCAGAAGTATTCAACATCTTGTTGCAGGTGCTGGAAGATGGTCGCTTGACGGACTCCAAAGGCCGTGTCGTTGACTTCCGTAACACTTTGATTATCCTGACGTCCAACGTTGGTGCAGAGGCAATCAAGCGTAATACGAGACTCGGATTCACTGCGGTGGAAGATGCTAAGGGAGATTATGATAGCATGAAGGGCAAGGTGATGGAAGAGCTGAAGAAGAGCTTCCGTCCAGAGTTCCTTAACCGGATTGATGAAACCATCGTCTTCCATTCACTTGGAGAAGAACATATCAGTCAAATCGTCAACTTGATGTCCGAAGAGCTCCGTAAACGTCTGCATGAATACGAAGTGGACTTTATTCTCACAGACAAAGCCAAAGTATTTCTATCCAAGGAAGGCTTCGATCCGGCTTATGGTGCGCGTCCATTGCGTCGTGCTATTCAGAAGCATATCGAGGACCGCTTGTCTGAGGAACTACTGACCGGCAATGTGAAGAAGGGTGATTTATTGACGATTGATGAAGACAATGGTGCATTAACCGTCGAAAAAACTGGAGCTTTCTCCAAAAACGCTTAATATTATCACAAATAATACCGATTACAATAAGGATGGCTTCCCTAAGGATTACCTTGGGGAATGCTATCCTTTTCTAATATTTATTCTTTGATATTCCCATCCAGAGTTCTGAAAAAACTTTACGATAAATCTGAAACAATGGTAAACTTTGATTGTCACCTTTTGTGGCGGGACCTGCAAAGTTTGTCAAATTTTGCAGTGTGATAAGGAGAGATAAATGGTTAAAGTAAAACACAAGTTTCTTTGCGGCGAATGTGGTTATGAATCGCCGAAATGGTATGGAAAGTGCCCGGGATGTGGTGCGTGGAACTCCATGGTGGAAGAAACAGAAAAAGTGGTCAAAACACAAGGTATTTCCACAGGCTTATTTCATACGAAAGAAAAACCTCTTTCGATCATAAATATAGAGAGTGACAAAGAACCACGAATTCAAACCGGTATTGAGGAGCTCAATCGAGTACTTGGTGGAGGAGTCGTTCCTGGTTCTTTGGTTTTAGTAGGGGGAGATCCCGGTATTGGGAAATCAACACTATTATTACAGACATCCCACGAAATGGCCCGTATCGGACTAAAAGTTCTCTATATCTCAGGGGAAGAATCCATTCGTCAGACCAAGCTTCGTGCAGAAAGATTGGGTGCACTTTCTCCCGAGCTGTATGTGCTCTGTGAGAGCAGTATGGATTCAATTGAAGAGGCGATCGATAGTCTAAAGCCAGATTTTCTAGTCATTGACTCCATTCAGACGGTATATCTGCCTGAAGTGACCAGTGCACCTGGCAGCGTATCTCAAGTTCGTGAATGTACGGCAAGGTTTATGCGGATTGCCAAGGGACAAGGGATTGCCACGGTATTAGTAGGACACGTTACTAAAGAGGGTGCTATTGCAGGACCGCGTCTATTGGAGCACATGGTCGATTGTGTCCTTTATTTTGAAGGAGAACGACACCATTCTTATAGGTTGCTACGTGCTGTGAAGAATCGATTTGGCTCGACGAATGAAATTGGCATTTTTGAAATGAATGAATCGGGTTTAGTTGAAGTGCCCAACCCTTCCGAGTTATTCTTGTCAGAGCGGCCACTTGGCGTAGCGGGTTCAACCGTAGTTGCCAGTATGGAAGGGACTCGTCCAATGCTTGTAGAATTACAGGCGTTGATTGCATCCACCCATTTTCCTTCTCCAAGAAGAATGGCTACGGGGGTTGATCATCATAGGATGGGCCTGATCATTGCCGTTTTGGAGAAGCGAATGGGGATGTATCTTCAAAACCAGGATGCCTATGTTAATTTGGCCGGCGGGGTAAAATTAGATGAACCAGCGGTTGATTTGGCCATTGCCGTGAGCATCGCCTCGAGCTTTCGTGATATACCGACCAAGCCGTATGATGTTATCTTTGGAGAAGTGGGATTAACCGGTGAGGTCAGGGCGGTATCAAGGGCAGAGCAGAGAGTGAAAGAAGCTGCTAAACTGGGCTTCAAAAGAGTGATCCTTCCGGATAAAAGCTTAAAGGGGTGGAAGGCACCCAAAGGAATTCAATTAATAGGTGTAAATACCGTTACAGAGGCGCTAGCTGTTGCGTTAGATTAGGGGGCACAACTGATGAAGGAATCAACTCAATTGGAGAAAATGAATGATCTGTTAAGGCTTGTTGCGCCAGGCACCGCCTTTCGTGACGGATTAGAGAATGTACTGCGGGCTAAGACCGGGGGATTAATTGTCGTGGGATACAGTCCTGAGGTGATGGAAGTGGTTGAAGGTGGCTTCTCCATTAACTGTGACTTTACACCCAATTATCTATACGAGTTGGCCAAAATGGATGGGGGCATTATATTAAGTGAGGACTTGAAGCGTATCCTTTACGCTAACACACAACTCATTCCTGACTCCTCCATTGCCTCTTCAGAGACCGGAATTCGTCACCGAACAGCAGAGCGTGTAGCGAAGCAGACAGGGAAACTGGTTGTATCTATTTCCCAACGCCGTAACATCATTACCTTGTATCAAGGGGGACTGCGTTACGCACTGAAAGAGATTGGCGTGATCTTGACGAAAGCGAATCAAGCCATTCAAACACTTGAGAAATATAGGTCTGTACTTAACCAAGCCTTGACGAATCTGACCGCTTCAGAGTTTGAAGAATTAGTTACGATACCAGAGGTAGTTAACGTTATTCAGCGGGTTGAAATGGTTATTCGGATCAAGATGGAAATTAAACGCTTTATTAATGAATTAGGTACAGAAGGCCGTCTGATCAGTATGCAGATGGAGGAACTTGTCAGCAATATGGAGGAAGAGGCATGGTTGTTATATAAAGACTATGCAAAAGAGGATAGTGATGAGGCGATTCGTGATTTAATACTTTCGCTCAAGCGTTCCAGTGATGATGAACTGCTCGACGTAAATCATATTGTTCGTCTGCTCGGTTATCCCCCATCCATGGCTACATCAGAAGAAATGGTCTCGCCTCGCGGATACCGTGTGTTGAACAAAATTCCTCGTCTGCCAAATGTGATTATTCATAATCTGGTGGAACGATTTAAGGAGCTTCCGTACGTACTGATCGCTTCGATCGAACAATTGGATGAAGTTGACGGTATTGGAGAAGTGCGAGCACGAGTGATAAAAGAGGGATTAAATCGCCTACAAGAGCAGGTGTTCATTGACAGACAAATTTAAATCTCCTACAAGAGCAGGTATTCATTGACAGACAAATTTAAATCTCCTACAATCAAGGGACGATTGTCATGAAATATCTATTAGAGGTGAAGAGATGATTACAAAATCAATTCCGAACATGTTTACGCTCGGTAATCTGTTTCTCGGAATGTTAGCCATTATGTTGGCATTAGAGGGTAGGTTTAGCCTAGCAGCCATCATGGTAATTATCGCTATGCTGCTTGACGGATTGGACGGACGTGTTGCACGGGCATTAAACTGCCAAAGCGAGTTTGGTAAAGAGCTCGATTCACTATCCGATATCATATCATTTGGTGTTGCACCAGCACTTATTATGTACACTATTTCATTTCACAATATTCCGATGGAATTAGCTTGGGTTGTAACTGCAATATTTCCTATATGTGGTGCATTACGGTTGGCACGGTTTAATGTACAAAAAGGAATTCCGGGTTATTTTATCGGCCTGCCTATACCGGCAGCTGGTGGAGTACTCGCAACATTGTCGTTGTTTCATAAAGACTTTACAGCACCATACTTCATCATTGCGATGTTGCTTCTGTCCTACTTGATGGTCAGCTCCGTGAAATATCCAAATTTCAAAAAAGTGGGCTTGCCTAAAAAGGCAGTTGCAGTCGCACCGTTTGTCGTTGTTTTGGCAGTTGTTCTTGCCGTGTTGTTCCCAGAACAACTATCAAAGATGATCTTTATTCCACTTGTTGTCTACGCAGCATATGGTCTGAAACAAAACGTTGACAAGATACTCCGTAGAAAAAGTCGTCATGAAGACGATTCCGAAGAAGTCTACCGTTCCAAGCACTAATACTTTTCTTATTCAAAAAAGGCATTGATCACCGCGTAGCGGAACGATCAATGCCTTTTATTGTTGAGTTACATATGTAGAATTTTTCTTCGCTGACGAAGCTAGCGCATCCCCAAAGGGACAGCGTCAGATGTTACTTGCAGGAGCGCGAGAGTAGAGCGTACCCGTAGGGTGAAAGCGACTCTACCCACCCAAAGTACTCGGGTGCTTCGATAGTAGTAGTGTCTGCAGCATGTTTTCCCTGGTAGCCCAGGAGATCCAAAAGTAAGACGTACCCGAAGGGGGAAAAGCGTGCCACGTACCAACCCTAGCGCATCCCCCAAAGGGGACAGCGATGCAGGAGCACTTCTATCCCTCCAACGTTACTTAAGGCGGGTATCCAAAGGGCAGCAGGCCCTTGGGGCCCTCCCTTAGGACAAGGGAGGGTTTGGGAGGGTTGTGATGATCAGGATAGGTTAAACAATCCCAGCGTAGAACATTTCTTTGATTCCCGCTCAACCACTTCATCCATATTAATTCCTAATAGATTGCATAATGCAGACATATAAAAAAGGTTACGGCCCAATTCATTGGTAATAGCGTCGCGGCAGTTCTCGCACAGTTCTCCTTGGACATGTTTACGAATGGTGTCCTTAGCTTGCTCTAGATCTATGCCAGGCTCAAAATCTTGCTTGGTAGCATGAAGCTCAATACAGCCGCATTCAGTCACAGCTTTTGTGACAGAGCGAACAACGGAGGCGTTTGTCTGTCCTGTTTTGGATAAGACATCCAACAAACTGCGGTGACGGAGCAACAGTTCAGAAACTTGTTCTTGGAAAGATTGAAGACTTGATGTGTTCATTTTCCATCCACCTCAATATTAAGAATTGTATACATTATATGCCACAAATTCCCCTCTTATCAACAAGAAATCCCTCATAGCGTGCGAGCTTTTAATCCTAAGTCTATATTTAGTGCTCGAAAAAAGTTCCTAATCAGCCGATTACGTTTCCAAAAATTGGACCATACTTGTTAAAGAGGTACCCGAATAGTGAATAACAATTTTATTAGGAGGTGAAGAGAAACAATGATGAAAAAAGGTTTGCTTAGTGTGGTTGTGCTCTGTGGAGCTTGGTTCGGTTATACGGTAAGCGGAATGATCGACTTCTTCCCACAGCCGCTGCGGACTTGGTTTGTTGGAATGAGTCCGGCATTAAGTCACTTGATATTGGCGGCAACCGGAGCATTTCTGTTCTTATTCTTGTTCTCTATAGGCGTAGGTGCTTTTTCTGCGCGAATAAGAAAGCTGGTCGAAGCATTAGCAGTGATTCCGATGAATGAAATGGCAGCCGGATCAGCCGGACTGACAGCAGGACTACTTCTTTCTTTAATGATTTACCCGGTTTTATCCTTACTTGGTCCCATGGAGAGCTTCGCGAAATTCGCCATTTCAGCATTGCTTGGCTATATAGGACTGACTGTAGGATTAGAGAAGAAAGAAGAGCTATCTTCATTTTGGAAATCGGGAAAATGGGGAAGTGGGGCAGAGGGGAAAGAGCGACGGCTTGAGGAACACAAGATTTTGGACACGAGTGTCATCATCGATGGTCGGATTGCGGATATCTGCAAAACAGGATTTATTGAAGGTACCATTGTTATCCCTGAATTTGTGTTGGAAGAACTACAGCATATTGCTGATTCCTCAGACTTACTCAAACGTAATAGAGGACGTAGGGGTTTAGATATTTTGAACAAAATTCAGAAGGAACTTGATGTCCAAGTCATGATCTATGAAGGAGATTTTGAGGAGATATCTGAAGTTGATAGCAAACTGGTCAAACTAGCTAAAGTGCTGCAAGGGAAAGTGGTTACGAATGACTTTAACCTTAACAAGGTATGTGAGTTACAAGGGGTTTCTGTGCTGAATATCAACGATCTGGCCAATGCAGTTAAGCCAGTCGTTCTACCAGGTGAGGAAATCATGGTACAAGTGATCAAGGATGGGAAGGAACACGGACAAGGTGTGGCCTACTTGGATGATGGAACCATGATCGTAGTTGAGGGCGGTCGTGACTATATCGGGAGCATTACAGAGGTACTCGTAACTAGCGTATTGCAGACATCTGCAGGTCGTATGATCTTTGCCAAACCAAAACTGTTGGAAAAAGCCCAGTAAATTCGGTATGATGGGTATAAATGCGTGGGAGCTTGGAATTGATTCATAGTCCACGTATAATTCAGGCAGGGTAAGGCAGGGATACATGGTGACAGAATTGAACACGGGAACAGGAGTTATTGTGGTGGCGGCAGGCCGAGGCACCCGCATGGGAAGCAAAGAGTCCAAACAGTATCTTATGCTACAGGACAAGCCGATCGTCATCCATACGCTGGAGGTGTTCGAACGCCATCCATTGATTACCGAAATTGTATTAGTGACGGGAGCGCAGGATGTAGAGCGCTGTTTGTCATGGATTCATGAGTATGGAATCACTAAAAAAATAAAAGTTATTCCGGGCGGCGCCGAGCGTCAGCACTCGGTATATCAAGGGCTGCTTCATATTAGCACACCTTGGGTACTGGTGCATGACGGCGTTCGCCCTTTTGTCACGGAACAACAGGTGACCTCGTGCTATGAAGCGGCGGTAAATCATGGGGCGTCGGTTTTAGCAGTGCCTGTTAAAGATACGGTGAAACAAGTTGATGGACAAGGCTGGGTCACGGCTACACCTGACCGTCGTAGCTTGTGGGCGATTCAAACGCCGCAGGCTTTTCGACGTTCCGATCTTATACGAGCTCATGGGATGGCGGAGGCAGAAGGATTTACAGGTACGGACGATTCGATGCTAATTGAACGACTTGGTATCCCCGTGATGGTGGTGGAAGGTAGCTATACCAATATCAAAATCACAACACCAGACGATTTGGATTATGCGGAATTTGTTCGTATGAAGAAAGAACAAAAGGGAGAGGACATGACATGATTACCGTAGGACAAGGCTTTGATGTACATGAATTAGTGGAGGGCAGACCTTGTATTATCGGGGGGGTAACGATTCCATTTGAGAAAGGGTTAATGGGGCATTCCGATGCTGACGTGTTGTTACATGCAGTGAGTGATGCGATCTTGGGAGCACTTGGCTTGGGTGATATCGGACGGCATTTTCCGGATACGGACCCTAACTTCAAAGATGCGGACAGCTTAAAGTTACTTGAGCAAGTGTGGGTCATGGCGAAAGAACGAGGATATCGTCTAGGCAATCTTGACGCAACAATTATTGCCCAACGTCCGAAAATGGCACCTTATATTCCGCAAATGGTTGAAATTATTGCTGGTGCCCTGGAATCACAGCCACAGAAAGTTAATGTAAAAGCAACAACGACCGAACAACTTGGTTTTACTGGGCGGGGCGAAGGTATCGCTTCCCAATGTATTGTATGCCTTATCGCAGATGTGCTATCATCATAAGATTGGATTATAACTAAGCGTATGCTTACGAAGCAAGTTTTGTTCGAAGAATAAACATGGAATCATATGCTTACAAAACTTTTAGGAGGGATTGTCATGACGGAAGTTCGCGTGCGTTACGCGCCGAGTCCGACGGGACACTTACATATCGGCAATGCAAGAACAGCGCTCTTCAATTATTTATTTGCTAAGCATCATGGCGGAAAATTTATTATTCGTATCGAAGATACGGATGTAAAACGTAATGTTGAAGGCGGAGAAGAGAATCAATTCAAGTATCTTAAATGGCTTGGTATGGAGTGGGATGAAAGTGTTGATGTAGGCGGTGAATATGGCCCTTACCGTCAAACGGAACGTCTGGATCTATATCGTCAGTATTGGCAGGATTTATTGGACCGTGGATTAGCTTATCGTTGTTATTGTACGGAAGAAGAATTGGAACAGGAACGTGAGGAACAAATTGCCCGTGGTGAGATGCCGCGCTATTCCGGTAAACATCGGAATTTGACACCGGAACAGTGTGCAGCGTTTGAAGCTGAAGGTAGACAAGCAAGTATCCGTTTTCGGGTACCAGAAGGACGTACCTTCACGTTTGATGATCTTGTAAAGGGTCCGATCTCATTTGAGTCGGACGTAAGTGGTGACTTTGTTATCGTGAAGAAGGATGGCATTCCAACTTATAACTTTGCGGTAGCACTAGATGATCATTTGATGAAAATAACACATGTGTTACGTGGAGAAGACCATGTATCCAACACACCACGACAGTTGATGATTTATGACGCACTTGGCTGGGAACCACCGATTTTTGGACATATGACCCTAATTGTCGGAGACAATCACAAGAAGCTGAGTAAACGTGACGAATCGGTCATTCAGTTTATTGAACAATATGACGAGTTAGGTTATTTACCTGAAGCGATGTTTAATTTCATTGCACTACTTGGCTGGTCACCGACGGGAGAAGAAGAATTCTTCACGAAGGAAGAACTGATTTCAATATTTGATGCCAATCGCTTATCGAGAAGTCCTGCTTTGTTTGATAAACAGAAATTGGCTCATTTGAACAACCATTACATCAAGAATGCTGACCCTGAGCGAATTGCCAAATTGGCAATTCCCCACTTGCAGAAAGCATCGCTCTTACCAAGCGTTCTGACACCAGAGCAGGAGGATTGGGCGAATACTTTGGTTGCTCTATATCAGGAGCAAATGACATCGGCATCTGACATCGTTGAATTGTCCGACTTATTCTTCCGCACTCATTTGGAGCTGGATGAAGAAGCAAAGACTGTATTATCAGAAACACAGGTTCCGGTCGTGTTAAGTGCTTTCCTGAATAAGGTGAAAGAATTGGCTCCATTTACAGCAGAGAATATTGCGGCAGCGATTAAAGAAGTTCAGAAGGAAACAGGATTCAAAGGGAAGGGTTTGTTCATGCCAATTCGCGTAGCCTTAACAGGACAAATGCACGGACGTGATTTGAACAAGACCATTTATCTACTTGGACAGGAAGTTACGATGGAACGCCTTGCATTGCAAATTAGTCAGTTGGAAGGCTAAAACATTTCTTGTCAGTTTTACTGATTGTGGGTAAGATAAGCACAGAGATTGTTTTTTTCAATACAATATAACAGGTAATAAAAGCATAGATCGGGAGAAGTACGCAAGTTTCTGTATTTTACAGAGAGGATAACCGGAACAGTTAGTTATGTTCTAGGCTGCAAGTTATCCAAATACAGGGGGCGGAAATGCACCCGGGAGCTGTGGGATTGAGCGCGCTGTAAGGGCGTAGGTAGATCCTGACGTTTTGTCTGCGTTAAGGACACCAAGGGGGATGGTCTATATCCAACGCTATTTAATGAGCGGTATATGGATGGAGGCATCCAAGCAGAGTGGAACCGCGCTATTTAGCGTCTCTGTAGCGAAAGCTACAGGGGCGCTATTTTTGTTGAATTTAGAGAATAGATCAAGTGCCAACCGGTAGTGGAGAGAACAAGGGGGGGAAGTACGATGTTTAAGAGAATGAGGTCTGATATTCAGGCAGTATTTGATAATGATCCGGCCGCAAGAAGTAGGTTTGAGGTGATCTTCACTTATTCTGGACTGCATGCGATATGGAGTCACCGGATGGCACACTATTTTTATCGGCATCGCTGGTTTACGATTGCGCGTGTTATCTCTCAGGTTAGCCGTTTTTTTACCGGAATCGAAATTCATCCTGGAGCCAAAATCGGTAATCGGTTGTTTATTGATCATGGTATGGGAGTTGTCATCGGTGAAACTTGCGAAATCGGTGATGATGTGGTTATCTATCAGGGGGTAACCTTGGGCGGAAGTGGTAAGGAAAAAGGAAAACGACATCCGACTATTGGAAACAATGTAGTCATCGGATCTGGAGCAAAGGTTTTGGGCTCTTTTAAAATAGAGGATCAGTGCAACATTGGAGCAAATTCAGTTGTACTGAAGGAAATACCTTTTAATAGTACGGTGGTAGGTATTCCTGGTAAAATCGTTCGTCAGGGTGGAAAACGTCTGGATCGGTTAAGCCATCAAATGCCGGATCCCGTAGTGGATGCAATGGGACTTCTGCAGCGTGAGATTGAAGGACTTCAGTTGGAAATTGAGGGTTTGAAACAGCAATTACAAGGAGTACCATTTTCGAAGGAGTAACTTTCTCGGGTAAATAAATTATTGAAAGGAAAGTGAGTATGGCAATACAAATTTACAACACGTTGACGCGACAAAAAGAGGAATTCGTAAGCCAAGATCCAGGGAAAGCTAGTGTTTATGTCTGCGGTCCAACCGTATATGGTTATATCCATATTGGTAATGCACGGCCCATGATTTTCTTTGATATCGTGCGGAGCTATCTAGAGAATCAGAAATACGAAGTCAATTATGTCGTCAACTTTACAGATGTAGATGACAAGCTGATCCGTAAAGCGGAAGAGATGAATACCACTGTGCCTGAGGTTGCAGAGACTTTTATTGCGGCTTACTACGCAGATCTGGAAGGTCTCGGCATCCCACGTGCTACCGCGAATCCTCGGGTAACGGACAATATGGGGATTATTATTGAGTTTATAGAAGACCTCGAACGTAAGGGCTTTGCATATGAGAATGGCGGGGATGTGTTCTTCCGCACGAACAAATTTGAGAGTTACGGTAAGTTGTCTGGGCAGAACATCGGTGAATTACAATTTGGTATACGGATCGATGTAGATGAGCGTAAAGAAAACCCTGAAGATTTCGTGTTGTGGAAGGCCGCCAAACCAGGTGAAATTCGTTGGAGCAGCCCTTGGGGCGAAGGTCGGCCAGGCTGGCATATTGAGTGCTCTGCGATGTCTCGTCATCTCCTTGGCGATACAATCGATATTCATGGGGGGGGACAGGATCTACAGTTCCCACACCACGAGTGTGAAATCGCCCAATCTGAGGTGGTGACAGGTAAGCCACTAGCGAGATATTGGATGCACAATGGATATATTAATATCGATGGCGAGAAAATGTCGAAATCGCTGGGCAACGGAGTGCTTGTCAAAGATTTGCGTAGCAACTATAAGCGTGAGGCGCTGCGCTATTTTATGCTAACCACGCATTATCGTAATCAGCTTAATTTCACAGATGATACGATGGAACAAGCTGAACGTAGCGTTGAACGGATTACTATTGCAGTAGGTAATCTTCGGCATCGACTAGAGACGGCAGTCTCAGGAAACGGTGAAGTTACGCCGGAATGGGAAGCCAAGATGAATCATATTGGGACGACATTTCATGCTAAAATGCAGGATGACTTCAATACGCCAGATGCCATTACGGCGATTTTTGAATGGGTAACCGAAGTGAATACACTGCTGCAGCAACCTAATGTGAATCGTGCCGATCTTGAAGCGGCTCAAGAATTGTTTGCAGAAATGAACGGTATCTTGCGCATTGTTGCCGATGTTGAGCCCGATTTATTGGATCAAGATATCGAGAATCTAATTGCAGAGCGTAGCGAAGCTCGGAAATCTAAAAATTGGGCCCGTGCGGATGAAATCCGCGATTTACTGGATGCACAGGGAATTCTGCTCGAAGATACGCCGCAAGGAATGAGATGGCGCCGTAAATGAGTAATGGTAGTGAAAATCTAGATAATAATTCGCCGTTATGGTTCCCAGAGGTACCATCTAAGCCAGCTCGATTACTGCCACCACTTGCGCTTGCTTATATTGGGGATGCTATTTTTGAAGTTGCTGTGAGACAGCGGGTCATGGCGCGGCCTAATTTGCGGCCGCACCACCTGCATGGACAGTCGACGAAGTATGTCTCGGCTAAGGCGCAGGCCAAGCTACTCAGCTTGATCGAGCCCAAGCTTACAGAGGACGAGAAGGATGTTGTGCGTCAAGGACGTAATGCCAAATCAGGGGTACCCAAGAATGCGAACGTAATTGATTATAGGCATGCAACAGCATTTGAGAGCTTAGTTGGTTACTTATATTATACGGGTGCACATGATCGTCTTCGTGATCTTATTTCTTCTGGTTTTGACCTTTTAGAAAACGAGGATCAGGCGTAACCGTAAAATTTTGATGTACACTTAAGATATATCGGCAAGAATACAATACAAGAGAGATTCGATGTGGGATATCCCTATCAGATCTATCGCAGGAGGAAACACATGGAGGATCAAGAATGGATCGCTGGTAAGCACTCAATACTTGAAGCGCTACGAGCGGGACGTACAATTAATAAAATATGGGTTGCTGAAGGTGCTCAAAAGCACTTAACCCAGCCGATTTTGGCAGAGGCTAAGAAGCAAGGGATTATCGTTCAATTTGTCGATAAGCGTAAGCTCGATCAATTGGTTCCTGATGTGCAGCATCAAGGAGTCGTGGCGCAAGCTGCACCTTATGCCTACGCAAGCGTTGAAGATTTGTTGGCCAAGGCCACTGAACAAGGACAACCTCCTTTTCTTCTCATCTTGGATGAGATTGAGGATCCACATAACCTAGGCTCCATTTTGCGGACAGCAGAATGTACGGGAGTTCATGGTGTAATTATTCCGAAACGACGTTCCGCTGCAGTAACCGCAACGGTGTCGAAGACATCAGCAGGAGCGGTAGAGTATGTACCCGTTGCTAGGGTAACAAATCTGGCACAATGCATTGATGAACTGAAAGAAGCGGGTGTCTGGGTTGTTGGCACAGATGTCGATACGAAAGATGAGATGTATGAAAGAGGCGGCAATGTACTTACTGGCCCCGTAGCGATTGTAATTGGTAATGAGAATAAAGGAATGGGTCGTTTGATTCGTGAAAAATGTGATGTGCTTCTCAAACTTCCGATGACTGGACGTCTTAACTCCTTGAACGCCTCAGTTGCTGCGGGCGTTGTGATGTACGAAGTATTGCGCAGACGTCGCGCCGAGGGATAGATACAGTGCGCGAAATGCGCGACGTACTTCTGGTAGATGGTTATAATATGATCGGGGGATGGCCAGAGCTTGCGGCATTGTCTAGAATCGGGCTGCAGGAAGCTCGCGATCGGTTACTGGAGAGGCTGGCCGATTATCAAGCATTCTCCGGGATTAGGACCATTGCCATCTTTGATGCCTACCGGGTACCAGGGCTCGGTAAATCTTTTGCCCAGAATCAGCTAGAGGTTCATTTCACTAAAGAGAAAGAGACGGCGGACGAATGTATTGAGCGACTGGTGCGGGAGCTGAGTCATAAAAGACGGCAGATTTATGTAGCAACCAGTGATATGGTAGAGCAACATGTCATTTTCGGACAGGGAGCACTACGGATATCGGCACGTGAGCTGCTGACGCAAGTGGAGAAAAGTGAGAAGGAAGTCCAAATAAAGATAGCAGAACGTATTGATAAATCAAGTCGAAATAGAATAGATGATAAGTTAAGCCCGGAAGTAAGACGGATGTTTGAGAAATGGCGCAGGGAATAATTGTATCACGAGTTGTACTCAAAGTTATCCATTTCAGAATTCTACTTTACATCTTTTGGTACTTTTGTTATTGACGCTAATATGCACACTAATATATACTGTTCGTATTACTTGACAGAGTGACGGGGCACCGTGCGTTGCAGCCGGAGGGATTTGTGGTGAGTGTCAACCTCGAGAAATGGGTAAGGTTTGACTATGAGATCCAAAGTGACGAAGAAATTGTCGAAGCGGTCCGTGTAGGTGATAGTGAAGCGTTAGAGTACTTAATTAATAAGTACCGGAGTTTCGTACGCGCCAAAGCCAGATCTTATTTCTTGATTGGGGCTGATCGTGAGGATATCATCCAAGAAGGAATGATTGGTCTTTATAAATCGATCAGGGACTTTCGAGGGGATAAGCTCGCTTCGTTCAAAGCATTCGCCGAGTTATGCATTACGCGTCAGATCATTACGGCGATTAAAACAGCGACACGGCAGAAGCATATTCCATTGAACTCTTATGTATCCTTGGACAAGCCGATTTATGACGAGGATTCTGATCGGACATTGCTTGATGTCATTTGTGGTTCTCAGGTATGCGATCCTGAAGAGCTGATTATTAACCAGGAGGAGTTTGTTGGCCTGGAGGACAAGATGTCCGAAATTCTCAGTGAACTGGAACGTAAAGTATTAATGTTGTATCTCGATGGACGTTCCTACCAGGAGATTGCGGTAGATTTGAAACGTCATGTTAAATCGATAGATAACGCATTACAGCGTGTTAAACGCAAACTTGAAAAGTACCTGGAAGTTCGAGACGGCGGGTTGTAATCTTTCTTCTGTATGTACAAAAGATATAATATAAGGATAGCTATATTAATAGCTGTCTTTTTTATTTTTAAAGTAAACTCTATTTAATTATCAGAAACGGTAATTTCAGGATGTTTCAGGGTTTATCTTTAAAAGAGCTGAGTTATACTGTATGTTAGCGGAAACTTAAAGGGTTGTGTCTCGTTGACACGAATAGGTTGATTATGATAAAGTGTTTTAGGTAGGCCTAAATTTGTGTTTGTCATTTGGGTCAATATAGAGACATCTCATATTGTAGAATGTCTTCGGGAGGTGCACATCATGCGGGTAATTATTACGTTGGCTTGTACGAACTGTAAACAAAGAAACTACACGACAACGAAAAACAAGCGTAACCACCCCGACCGCATGGAGATGAAGAAATTTTGCAAGTTTTGTAACGAGCAAGTTCCTCATCGCGAAACCAGATAGTCTTTGGAGGTGTAGGCGCTCATGAAACGAAGTTTCAAGTCGTTGTTTTCTTTTTTCTCTGAAAGCTGGGCAGAGCTTAAAAAGGTTCGCTGGCCTAATCGTAAAGAGCTGACCAATTATACGCTGATTGTGCTTGGTACAATTGCAGTTGTCGCGATTTATTTTTGGGTGCTTGACATCGGCATTTCCGCTGTTATCGAAGCGATAATTTAAGAAGGGTCCTTAGGTGGCTTGATATGGAAAAAAGATGGTACGTCGTTCATACCTATTCAGGGTATGAGAACAAGGTGAAAGCCAATTTAGAAAAGCGTGTCGAGTCCATGGGCATGGAAGACAAGATATTCCGCGTTCTTGTTCCGATGGAAGAAGAAGTGGTGAACAAAGATGGTAAGAAAAAGACCGTCATGCGTAAAGTTTACCCCGGTTATGTCTTGGTAGAAATGGTCCAAACCGATGATTCTTGGTATGTTGTTCGCAATACACCAGGAGTTACTGGATTTGTCGGCTCAACGGGTTCTGGCTCCAAGCCAACAGCTCTGCTTCCTGAGGAAGTAGAACAGATTCTACAACATATGGGCATGGAAGAACCAAAACCAGTTATTGAGTTCGATCTTAAAGAATCCGTACGCATCAAAGTTGGTCCGTTTGCCAATTTCGTTGGTTCGATCGAAGAAATTCTGATCGACAAGAGTAAGCTTAAGGTTCATGTTAACATGTTTGGACGAGAAACCCCTCTTGAATTGGATTACAATCAAGTGGAGAAAATATAGGTTTCTTGGGTTTCACTGTGGGAGGGGCGTAGGTCCCGTCTACCACTACTAGGGCAAGGAGGTGTCTTACATGGCGAAGAAAGTTATCAAAGTTGTAAAACTGCAAATTCCTGCAGGGAAAGCGAATCCTGCACCTCCGGTAGGTCCGGCATTGGGTCAAGCGGGTGTCAACATCATGGCATTCTGTAAAGAGTTCAACGCACGTACCGCCGATCAAGCTGGTTTGATCATTCCGGTTGAAATTTCGGTGTTTGAAGATCGTTCCTTTACGTTCATCACCAAAACTCCTCCGGCAGCCGTTCTACTTCGCGTTGCAGCGAAGATTGAGAAAGGTTCCGGCGAACCAAACAAGAAAAAAGTAGCTACTGTGAATCGCAGCGTTGTTCGTGAGATCGCAGAGCAAAAAATGCCTGACCTTAACGCAGCTTCTGTTGAAGCAGCTATGCGTATGGTTGAAGGTACCGCCCGCAGCATGGGCATTACGATTCAAGACTAGTTCTTGATGAAGACGGATTGATTTCCGTCCACAGTGGGAGGAATTTCCGCTAATACCACAAAGGAGGATGAATTCATGGCTAAGCACGGTAAAAAATACCAAGAAGCTGCAAAGCTTATTGATAGCGAAGCAACTTACGAGCCTTTAGAAGCTGTTGAACTAGTGAAAAAGGCAGCAACTGCAAAGTTTGACGAAACCGTTGAAGTAGCAGTTCGTTTGGGTGTAGACCCACGTAAACAAGACCAAGCTGTTCGTGGCGTAGTAGTACTACCACACGGTACAGGTAAAACTCAACGCGTGTTGGTATTTGCCAAAGGTGAAAAAGTGAAGGAAGCGGAAGCTGCTGGAGCTGACTACGTTGGCGATCAAGACGTTATTAACAAAATCCAACAAGGCTGGTTCGAGTTCGATGTTTGCGTAGCAACACCGGACATGATGAGTGAAGTTGGTAAATTGGGTCGTCTGCTCGGTGGTAAAGGTCTTATGCCTAACCCTAAAGCAGGTACAGTTACGTTTGACGTAGCTAAAGCGGTTCAAGAAATCAAAGCGGGTAAAATCGAGTATCGTTTGGACAAAGCAGGACAAATTCATGCACCGATTGGTAAAGTGTCTTTTGGCGCTGATCAATTGAACGAGAACCTTAAGGCTCTTGTTGACGCATTGAACCGGGCAAAACCGGCTGCTGCTAAAGGCGTTTACTTGAAGAACATCGCGATTTCTTCGACGATGGGCCCAAGTGCTCGTGTCAACACATCTGTTTACAGATAATACCGCCTGCATTTAGTGGGTAATGGGATTGACATTCTGGATATCCCTTGGTAAACTGAACAAGTTGTTTTGATATGGGAAATTAATTTGAATATGCTTACCGTAGACAGTAGGTGCCGTTAAAGGCTTAATTTCCTGCCGAGGTGTTGTGATAGAACGTCAACGTTTTGCAGTTTGCTGCAAATGATGATTCATCAGGCCTTCGTAGATTCTACGGAGGCTTTTTTAATGGATTAATGCCTAGAAAATCTATCAGGAGGTGTACAGTTTGGCAAACGTAAAAGTGATTCAAGCAAAACAGGAAGCTGTTGATGTAGTTACTGCGAAGCTGCGCGAGAGCGCAACGACTGTAGTTGCAGATTACCGCGGACTTAACGTTGCTCAAGTTACGGAACTTCGTAAACAGCTTCGTGAAGCTGGCGTAGAATTCCAAGTGCTTAAGAACTCGCTCGTTCGTCGTGCGACAGCAGCTGCGGAACTTTCTGAACTGGACGAAGTTTTGGTTGGTCCTACAGCCATCGCGTTCAGCGCAGAAGATGCAGTAGCTCCAGCAAAAATTCTTAGCGATTTCGCGAAGAAGAACGATGCGCTTAAAGTAAAAGGTGGCGTAGTAGAAGGTAAGGTTGTTGGCGTTGAGCAAATCAAAGCGTTGGCAGATCTACCATCCCGCGAAGGTCTCCTTTCCATGCTCCTCAGCGTGCTTCAAGCTCCAATGCGCAACTTCGCGCTTGCAGTTAAAGCCGTTGCAGAGAAAGAAGAAGAAGGCGCAAGCGCGTAAGCTTCTTCTAAGTCAAGTGATTTAAACTAATAACCAAAATAAACTAATATAACGGAGGTTCAACCATGAGTAAAGAAACTATCTTGGAAGAAATCAAAGGCATGACCGTTCTTGAACTGAACGATCTTGTTAAAGCAATCGAAGAGGAATTTGGCGTAACTGCTGCAGCTCCAGTAGCTATGGTAGGTGGCGGCGCAGCAGTTGAAGCTGCTGAGCAATCCGAATTCGACGTAATTTTGAATGGCGCTGGCGCATCCAAAATCAACGTTATCAAAGTCGTTCGCGAAATTACAGGCCTCGGCTTGAAAGAAGCAAAAGACCTTGTTGACAATGCACCAAAACCATTGAAAGAAAAAGTAAGCAAAGAAGAAGCAGAAGCAGTAAAAGCAAAATTGGAAGAAGCAGGCGCTTCTGTAGAAGTGAAGTAATTCTTTCTCTAACTTACACGAACCCCTTGAATCAATTTCAAGGGGTTTGTTTTATTAGAGGCAGGACTGAGAATAATATATTCTATTAAAACCTTAACCGGAGGGAAGGAAAGAATGTCTGATCACTACTATACCAGTCAACCAACAGTTGCTCACGACCGTAAGGTTTGGGAGGTTCAGCTGCGGGGACAAGTATTCCGATTTGTGAGCGACGCAGGGGTATTCGCCAAGGGCGGTGTCGATTATGGCAGTCGGACATTAATTGAAGCGATGGATATTCCAAGTGGTGCCAAAGTATTAGATGTTGGTTGTGGATACGGTCCAATAGGATTAACAGCAGCAAAACTTGCAATAGAGGGACATGTCACCATGATTGATGTTAACAGCCGCGCAGTGGAGTTGGCACGAGAGAATGCCATCGTTAACAAATTGAATAATGTAACTATAGTAGAGAGTGATTTGTTTGCGGCGATTGAAGATGAGGAACAGTTTGATGTTGTTCTGACTAATCCCCCGATTCGGGCAGGCAAAGAAACAGTTCATGCAATTTTTGAAGGAGCTTTTGAACGATTACGGCAGGGTGGATCGCTGTGGATTGTCATTCAGAAGAAACAGGGGGCGCCGTCGGCGCGTCAGAAATTGGAGTCGCTCTTTGCGAAGGTGGAAGAAGTGACAAAAGATAAAGGATATCGAATATATAAGGCTACGAAGAATTAAAGAGTATGCGTGTTGAGTAGATAGATCATTATAAGAGATCTAGATCAAAAAGATATAGGTTGACTTTGAAAAATGGATATGATATTATTATAAAATGTCAGTATTAGGATGGCCTTTGTGACTTTAGTTTGTTGAAATGTCAAGAGTTTTACGAGAACAATGCATTAAATCATATTGTTTAACGTATAATATGTACATTTTGGGCAAATCTACTGAATACGGGGACATCAGGGCAGAAGTGTCACAGATAATGGTGCTCTTTTTTCGAAAGCATTCGATAAGGGCTTTTCTTTATTTGTGGGTGAATCCGTCTTGAACCTATTATAAGGGTACAAACACGGGTTCGCAATCAATTTTTTAAGTGAGTAGACATGAGGGGTGAGTTAAAGTTGGCAGGACATCTTGTTCAATATGGTCGACGCACTCGGCGAAGTTATGCGCGAATTAACGAGGTACTCGAAATTCCGAACCTGATCGAAATCCAACAGAAATCCTATGAATGGTTCTTGGAAGAGGGCCTTCGGGAGATGTTTCAAGACATTTCGCCGATTCAGGATTTCACGGGTAATTTGGTGTTGGAATTTATCGATTACAGCCTGGGCGAACCAAAGTATACAGTAGACGACGCTAAAGAACGTGACGTAACGTATGCGGCGCCGCTTCGGGTAAAAGTCCGGCTCATTAATAAGGAAACCGGCGAAGTTAAAGAGCAGGAAGTGTTCATGGGAGATTTCCCATTGATGACGGAAACCGGCACCTTTATTATTAACGGTGCAGAACGGGTTATTGTCAGCCAATTGGTTCGCTCTCCTAGCGTCTATTTCAACACGAAAGTAGATAAGAACGGGAAGAAAACATATGCAGCAACGGTTATTCCAAACCGTGGTGCATGGCTGGAGCTTGAGACAGATGCGAAGGATATCGTATACGTTCGTATCGATCGTACTCGTAAAATTCCAGTAACCGTGCTACTTCGCTCGCTTGGCTTTGGTACGGATGCAGAAATCTTGGATTTGCTCGGAAACGATGAATATATCCGTAACACCTTGGATAAGGACAACACAGATTCGACGGAGAAGGCATTGATAGAAATTTATGAGCGTCTTCGTCCAGGTGAACCACCGACTCTCGATAATGCGAAGAGTTTATTGGTGGCGCGTTTCTTTGATCCAAAGCGTTATGATTTGGCCAATGTAGGCCGCTATAAGGTGAATAAGAAGCTTCATATTAAGAACCGGCTCTTCAATCAAAGACTTGCTGAGAGTCTTATTGACGTAAGTACAGGTGAGATCATCGCGGAAGCAGGCCAAATGGTCGATCGCCGTTTGTTGGATGAAATTCTCCCTTACTTGGAGAACGGAGTTGGTTTCAAAAACTATCACGTTGCAAACGGGGTTCTTGATGCTAATGATGTACCTTTGCAAACTGTTGATATCTTCTCACCAATTGAAGATGGCAAAGTTGTAAAGGTTATTGCGAACTGTAATATCGATAAGTCCGTGAAGCATATCACGCCAGCCGATATTATTTCTTCGATCAGTTACTTCTTGAACTTGTTGCATGGTATTGGTAGCACGGATGATATTGATCATCTGGGTAACCGTCGTTTGCGTTCTGTAGGTGAACTGCTTCAGAATCAGTTCCGTATCGGTCTATCACGGATGGAACGTGTAGTACGTGAGAGAATGTCGATTCAAGACGCTAACGTAATCACGCCACAAGCATTGATTAACATACGTCCGGTAATCGCTTCGATTAAGGAGTTCTTTGGTAGCTCCCAATTGTCGCAGTTTATGGATCAGACGAACCCACTTGCAGAATTGACGCACAAACGTCGTCTGTCAGCACTAGGACCCGGCGGTTTGACTCGGGAACGTGCAGGCTTTGAAGTGCGGGACGTCCACCATTCTCACTATGGTCGTATGTGTCCAATCGAGACACCGGAAGGTCCGAACATCGGTCTGATCAACTCCTTGTCAACATTTGCTCGAATTAACGAGTATGGCTTCATTGAAGCTCCATATCGTTGGGTAGATCCTAAGACGACGAAAGTTACTGACCAGATTGCTTATGTAACAGCCGATGAGGAAGATAACTACATCATCGCTCAAGCGAACGCGATCCTGAACGAGGATGGCACGTTCCAAGATGAGAATGTTATCGTTCGTTACAACAAACAAGCGGATAACATCTTGACGATGCCAAGTGATCGTGTTGACTACATGGACGTATCCCCTAAACAGGTTGTATCAGTAGCTACGGCGCTCATCCCGTTCCTAGAGAACGATGACTCTAACCGTGCGCTGATGGGATCAAACATGCAGCGGCAGGCGGTGCCTCTCCTAATTCCAAAAGCTCCTCTAGTAGGAACGGGGATGGAGCACAAGTCTGCGAAAGATTCAGGCGTATGTATCGTATCGAAATACGATGGTATTATCGAGCGTTCTGCAGCTAATGAAATCTGGTTGCGCCGTGTTGAAACAATAGATGGCAAGGAAGTTAAAGGCGACCTTGTTAAACATAAATTGCACAAATTTATGCGTTCTAACCAAGGGACATGCATCAACCAACGTCCAATCGTCAAAAAAGGAGACATCATCAAGAAGGGTGATATCCTTGCAGATGGTCCGTCTACTGAAATGGGCGAACTGGCACTTGGACGAAATGTAGTCGTTGCCTTCATGACTTGGGAAGGTTACAACTACGAGGATGCGATCCTACTAAGTGAAAAACTTGTGAAGGAAGACGTGTACACGTCGATTCACATTGAAGAATATGAGTCCGAAGCTCGTGATACGAAGCTTGGACCTGAAGAAATCACTCGTGATATTCCAAATGTAGGGGAAGAAGCGCTTCGCAACCTTGACGAACGCGGAATTATCCGTGTTGGTGCTGAGATTGGTGCGGGTGACATTCTAGTTGGTAAAGTAACACCAAAAGGGGTTACGGAACTGACTGCAGAGGAACGCCTTCTGCACGCTATCTTTGGAGAAAAAGCTCGCGAAGTTCGTGATACTTCCCTACGTGTACCTCATGGTACCGATGGTATCGTTGTTGACGTTAAAGTATTCACTCGTGAGAACGGTGATGAATTGCCTCCGGGTGTGAATCAACTCGTTCGGGTATATATTGCCCAAAAACGTAAAATATCCGAAGGTGATAAGATGGCAGGACGTCACGGTAATAAAGGGGTCGTTGCCCGTATTTTACCGGAAGAGGATATGCCGTTTATGCCTGATGGTACACCAGTTCAAGTCGTGCTTAACCCACTAGGGGTTCCGTCACGGATGAACATCGGTCAGGTATTGGAAATCCACCTTGGAATGGCGGCTCTTCGCCTAGGTATTCACGTAGCAACACCGGTATTTGATGGTGCTAGTGAATACGACGTATTTGATGCAATGGAAGAAGCAGGCATGCAGCGTAATGGTAAGACTGTGTTGTACGATGGTCGTACGGGAGATCGCTTTGAGCGTGAAGTTACCGTCGGTGTCATGCACATGATCAAACTGGCGCACATGGTTGATGATAAAATCCACGCCCGCTCGACGGGTCCTTACTCTCTCGTTACACAACAGCCACTGGGTGGTAAAGCTCAGTTTGGTGGTCAACGTTTCGGGGAGATGGAAGTGTGGGCGCTTGAAGCATACGGCGCAGCATATACACTACAAGAAATTCTTACTGTCAAATCCGATGACGTGGTCGGCCGGGTGAAAACCTATGAATCGATCGTCAAAGGTGAGAACGTGCCTGAACCTGGTGTTCCAGAGTCCTTCAAAGTCTTGATCAAAGAGCTTCAAAGCTTGGGTATGGATGTTAAGATCCTAAGCGAAAATGAAGAAGAGATTGAGATGAAAGAGATGGACGACGAGGATGATGCAGCAGGGGATAAACTGAGCCTGAACTTAGAAGGCGCAGAGGTCGGCGTAGAATAAACATCATGATGCTTTGAACATCGAATGATGAAATTTCGCAGTAGAAGTTGTCTTGCTCGGGAATCGGCCTGCCATCTGGCGGCCGATATTTCCCTAAATAGATAGATTGAATTAGCAGAGACCGTGGAGACGCAGTCTTTCGTTCACTCTATGCAGATTGTTAATATCAGGACTTGGTTAAAGGAGGGATGCTCCTTGTTGGACGTCAACAACTTCGAGTTTATGAAAATTGGGCTTGCTTCCCCAGATAAAATTCGTTCTTGGTCCCGCGGAGAAGTCAAGAAACCGGAAACAATTAACTACCGTACATTGAAACCGGAAAAGGAAGGGTTATTCTGCGAGAAGATTTTTGGCCCGACCAAAGACTGGGAATGTCATTGCGGTAAATATAAGCGTGTCCGTTATAAAGGCGTTGTCTGCGATCGCTGCGGCGTTGAAGTAACAAGAGCTAAAGTACGTCGTGAACGTATGGGACACATTGAACTTGCTGCCCCGGTATCTCACATTTGGTATTTCAAAGGGATTCCGAGCCGTATGGGTCTAGCGCTCGATATGTCACCTCGTTCCCTTGAAGAGATCATTTACTTCGCATCTTATGTAGTAACTGATCCAGGCGAAACTCCGCTTGAGAAAAAGCAACTATTATCTGAGAAGGAATACCGCAGCTATCGTGAGAAATACGGCTATGGATTCCAAGCAGGTATGGGTGCTGAAGCGGTGAAGAAGTTGCTTCAAGATATCGATATCGAAAAAGATTTGGAGTTCCTCAAAGAAGAACTGCGTACGGCTCAAGGCCAACGCCGTAATCGGGCGATCAAACGTCTGGAAGTTATCGAAGCATTCCGTAACTCTGGCAATGAGCCAGAATGGATGATTCTTGATGTACTTCCTGTTATCCCACCGGAACTTCGTCCGATGGTACAACTTGATGGCGGACGTTTTGCAACGTCTGACTTGAATGATTTGTATCGTCGTGTAATTAACCGTAACAACCGTCTAAAACGACTACTTGATCTCGGTGCACCAGATATTATCGTGCAAAATGAGAAACGGATGCTGCAAGAAGCAGTTGATGCTTTGATCGATAACGGTCGTCGTGGTCGCCCAGTAACGGGTCCTGGTAACCGTCCGCTTAAATCCCTCAGCCATATGCTGAAAGGTAAACAAGGACGTTTCCGTCAGAACTTGCTCGGTAAACGGGTCGATTACTCTGGTCGTTCGGTTATCGTTGTAGGACCTTACCTCAAAATGTACCAATGCGGCTTGCCGAAGGAAATGGCGCTTGAACTATTCAAGCCGTTCGTGATGAAAGAACTGGTCAATAAAGGCCTAGCTCATAATATCAAGAGCGCGAAACGGAAAGTTGAACGCGTAAGTCCAGAAGTATGGGACGTATTGGAAGAAGTTATTAAGGAACATCCGGTTCTACTGAACCGTGCTCCTACGCTTCACCGTCTCGGAATTCAAGCTTTTGAACCGATTCTGGTAGAAGGCCGTGCAATCCGTCTTCACCCACTCGTATGTACAGCTTATAACGCTGACTTTGACGGTGACCAAATGGCGGTTCACGTACCGTTATCTGCTGAAGCTCAGGCAGAAGCTCGTATCTTGATGTTAGCTTCTGGTAATATCCTGAACCCTAAAGATGGTAAACCGGTTGTTACTCCTTCACAGGATATGGTCCTTGGTTCCTACTACCTTACGATGGACAATAAGGAAGCTAAAGGTACGGGTATGATTCTCCGTTCGGTTAACGAAGCGGTATCTGCCTACCAACGTGGCACAGCTGAACTGCATGCGCGTGTAGCTATTCCTGCCAAAGCACTTAACAAAACTGGATTTACTGAAGCACAGCAAAATGCTTTGCTTATTACTACAGTTGGTAAGATTATCTTCAATGAAATCTTCCCATCCAGCTTCCCGTATATTAATGATGCGACTCGCGCTAACTTGTTCCAAGGAACGCCGGATCATTTCTTCATATACGAAAAAGGCGCCAATATTACTGAACGCATCATGCAAGCAAAACAAGCTGGTGGTGTAGGTAAAGAATACCTGGGTGAAATTATTGGTCGCTGCTTCGAGATTTATCACACTACAGAAACATCTGTGATTTTGGATAGAATCAAACAAACCGGATTCACGTACTCTACTCGTGCGGGTGTAAGTATTGCGGTATCGGACGTTATCGTTCCAGATGAAAAACCAGCAATCCTTCACGAATCCGATGAGAAGGTTCGTGTCGTAACGAATCAGTATCGTCGTGGTTTGATTACTAACGAAGAACGTTATGACCGTGTCATTGCGATCTGGGGTAAGACGAAAGATCAGATTACTGATGTGTTGATGAAATCGATGGATCGTTACAACTCCATCATGCTCATGGTTGATTCCAAAGCACGGGGTAATAAATCGCAGATTACACAGCTTGGTGGTATGCGTGGTTTGATGGCCAACCCATCAGGTCGGATTATCGAACTCCCTATCAAATCGAACTTCCGTGAAGGCCTGACAGTACTCGAGTACTTCCTTTCGACGCACGGTGCGCGGAAAGGTTTGGCGGATACGGCCCTACGTACCGCTGACTCAGGTTACTTGACTCGTCGTCTCGTCGATGTTGCACAAGATGTCATTGTGCGTGAAGAAGATTGTGGTACGGATAAAGGCTTTACTGTTGGTGTTATCCAAGACGGTAAAGAGGTTATCGAGGATCTATATGACCGTATCGAAGGACGTTATTCCTTTGAGACGATCAAACATCCACAAACAGGTCAAGTTATTTGTCAACGTAACGAATTGATTGATTCCGACAAGGCTCATGAAATCGTAGATGCTGGCGTAACTAAGCTTCAAATCCGTTCGGTACTTAGTTGCCGTGCTCGCCATGGCGTATGTAAGAAATGTTACGGACGTAACCTGGCAACTGGTAAACACGTGGAAATTGGTGAAGCGGTTGGTATTATCGCAGCTCAATCCATTGGTGAACCAGGAACTCAGCTTACAATGCGTACGTTCCATACCGGGGGCGTAGCGGGTGATGATATTACGCAAGGTTTGCCGCGTATTGTCGAAATGTTTGAAGCACGTAATCCAAAAGGTCAAGCGACAATCAGTGAAATTGATGGTGTCGTCAAAGAAATTCGTGAAGCTAAGGACCGTCGTGAAGTTGAGGTTCAAGGTGAAGCGGAATCCAAAGTGTATTCTGTTACTTTCGGTTCCCGTCTACGTGTTAGCGAAGGCCAAGAAATCGAAGCGGGTGACGAACTCACTGATGGTTCTATCGATCCGAAGGAAATCCTACGCATCAAAGGTATCCGTGGCGTGCAGAACTACATTCTGCAAGAGGTACAACGCGTTTACCGTAATCAGGGCGTAGAAATTAATGATAAGCACATCGAAGTTATGATCAAGCAAATGTTGCGTAAAATCCGTATCGTTGATGCGGGAGATACGACACTGCTGCCGGGTGCATTCGTCGATATGCATGAATATGAAAGAGCCAATAAAGAAGCAATTTTGGCGGATAAAGAACCAGCGGTTGCCAAACCGGTACTACTCGGGATTACGAAGGCATCGCTTGAAACAGATTCATTCTTATCGGCTGCTTCTTTCCAGGAAACAACAAGAGTACTTACCGATGCTGCGATCAAAGGCAAAGTGGATAAATTGCTCGGCCTGAAAGAGAACGTTATTATCGGTAAACTGATTCCAGCGGGTACAGGTATGAACCGTTACCGCAGTATTCAGTTTGAGGGACCTGAGAACGATGCTGCCGCTGAAAGTTTAGAGCCTGTGACTGTTGAATAGTTGAATTATTAATAGACAGTGGCATGGCCGGATACTGAGCTTTAAAGGTTCCGCGCTTGTCACTGTCTATTTAATAAAAAAAACAGTAGAATTAATCAATTATTTTCTTGACATCGCCTATTAGAAAGTGCTATTATGTCAAAGTGCGTGAGAACGGATATGCCTGTGCTTTGGAGGACGACAACATGTCTAATGATAAAGGATTACAGGACGCTCATGTCAAAATCGGCACCAAGCAAACCATGCGAATGGTAGAGCTAGGACAGGCCGAAGAGGTCTATGTAGCTGAAGATGCAGATCCACGCATTACATCGAAAGTCATTGCCCTATGTAACAAGAATTCCATTAAGGTCACGTACGTAGACACGATGGATAATCTCGGCAAAGCTTGCGGGATTCAAGTTGGGGCAGCGATGGTTGCGATTGTAACACCATAGTGTAGAAATCGTTTTTGCTGATAGGGCAAATCCTTTCGGTAAAAACTTTTCCTTTGTTCTTTTATGAACCGCCTGGGTCTGTGGGCTTAATTAAGAGGTTTGTAAAGAAACATGAAGACTTGAGGAAGGGGGTGGCAACAACATGCCAACTATTAACCAATTGGTACGTAAAGGACGCCAAGACAAAGTATACAAATCCAAATCGCCAGCTTTGCAAAGAGGGTTTAATGCCCTAAAACGTGAGGCTACGAACTTGAGTGCTCCTCAAAAACGTGGAGTGTGTACTCGTGTAGGCACAATGACTCCTCGTAAACCGAACTCTGCACTTCGTAAATATGCTCGTGTTCGCTTGACGAACCGTCTTGAGGTGACAGCTTACATTCCAGGTATCGGACATAACTTGCAAGAGCACAGTGTTGTTTTGATTCGTGGCGGTAAGGTAAAAGACCTTGCAGGGGTACGTTATCACATCGTACGTGGAGCTTTGGATACTGCAGGTGTTAACAACCGGATGCAAGCTCGTTCTAAATACGGTGCTAAACGTCCAAAAGTTAAAAAATAATTCTAGGCTAATTGCCTAAAGACTTGAACTATTACTGAAAGGGGGATAACTATGCCACGCAAAGGTCCAGTTACCAAAAGAGACGTATTGCCGGATCCGGTGTATAACAGCAAACTTGTTACTCGCTTGATCAATCGCATTATGCTCGACGGCAAACGCGGTGTTGCACAAAGCATCCTTTATAACGCATTCAAATTGATTCAAGAACGTACGGGTAATGACCCTATGGAAGTTTTTGAAGCAGCAATTAAGAACATTATGCCAGTATTGGAAGTTAAAGCTCGTCGTGTCGGCGGTGCTAACTACCAAGTTCCTATCGAAGTTAAGCCAGAAAGACGTACAGCTCTAGGTTTACGTTGGCTTGTAAACTACTCCCGCAACCGCGGAGAGAAAACGATGGAAGAACGTTTGGCTGCTGAGATTATCGACGCATCCAACAACACAGGCGCTTCTGTTAAGAAACGTGAAGATACACACAAAATGGCTGAAGCGAACAAAGCGTTTGCTCACTACCGTTGGTAGGATTAAGCCTTTAGTTAATTTAGATTATATTGAAGGGAGACTTCATTCATGGCAAGAGAGTTCTCCTTGAAAAATACACGTAATATTGGGATCATGGCGCATATTGACGCTGGTAAGACGACCACGACAGAACGGATCTTGTTCTACACAGGCCGTACGCACAAAATCGGTGAAGTTCACGAAGGTGCTGCAACAATGGACTGGATGGAGCAAGAGCAAGAGCGCGGAATTACGATTACTTCCGCTGCTACTACCGCTGCTTGGAAAGGTCACCGCGTAAATATCATCGATACCCCGGGACACGTTGACTTCACTGTTGAAGTTGAACGTTCCCTTCGTGTATTGGACGGGGCAGTTGGCGTTTTCAGTGCGAAAGAAGGCGTTGAGCCTCAGTCTGAAACTGTTTGGAGACAGGCTGACCGCTACGGCGTTCCTCGGATCGCATATGTAAATAAAATGGACATCATCGGTGCTGACTACCTGAATGTTATCGAGAGCATGCGTGATCGTTTGCAAGCTAACGCTGTAGCGATTCAGTTCCCGATTGGTGCAGAAGACCATTTCGATGGTATCATCGATATCGTTGCTCAAAGAGCTCATATTTTCCATGACGATTTGGGACAAAATATCGAAGAAACCGATATTCCAGCAGAGTTCCAAGACAAAGTTGACGAACTTCGTGCAGAATTGATCGAGAAAGTAGCAGAATTGGACGAAGATCTAACAATGAAATACCTTGAGGGTGAAGAGATTTCTGTTGAAGAAATCAAAGCAGCTCTACGTAAAGGTGTTATCGAAGTTAAGATTTTCCCTGTTATCTGTGGCTCCTCATATCGCAATAAAGGTGTTCAATTGATGTTGGACGCTGTTGTTGATTACTTGCCAGCTCCTGTCGATGTACCAAGTATTCAAGGTCACTTGGATGATGGTACTGAAGTAGAACGTCACTCTTCTGATGAAGAACCGTTCGCGGCGCTTGCATTTAAAATCATGACAGACCCTTACGTTGGTAAACTTACGTTCTTCCGTGTGTACTCAGGGATTCTTGAATCCGGTTCGTACGTACTGAATGCAACGAAGGGCAAACGTGAGCGTATCGGCCGTATTCTACAAATGCATGCTAACAGCCGTCAAGAAATCAGCATTGTTTACAGTGGTGATATCGCAGCAGCAGTTGGTTTGAAAGATACGAGTACTGGTGATACACTATGTGATGAGAAAGCACCAGTTATTCTGGAGTCAATGAACTTCCCTGATCCAGTTATTGAGATCGCGGTTGAACCTAAGACAAAAGCCGACCAAGATAAAATGGGCGTTGCTTTGGGTAAATTGACTGAAGAAGATCCTACACTACGTGCTCATACTGATGAAGAAACCGGTCAAACGATTCTTGCAGGTATGGGTGAACTTCACTTGGATATTATCATCGACCGTATGCGCCGTGAGTTTAAGGTAGACACTAACGTGGGTAAACCACAAGTTGCTTACCGTGAAACATTCCGTGTGCCTGCACGTGTTGAAGGTAAATTTGTCCGTCAATCCGGTGGTCGTGGTCAATACGGTCACGTATGGGTTGAATTCGAACCATTGGAACCAGGTTCTGGTAACCAGTTCGATAGTAAAGTCGTAGGTGGTTCAGTACCAAGAGAATATATTGGACCTGCACAACAAGGTATTGAAGAATCTATGAAGAATGGTGTCCTTGCAGGCTTCCCGCTTGTTGACGTTAAAGCCACAATCGTAGATGGTTCTTACCATGATGTCGATTCCAATGAAATGGCGTTTAAAATCGCTGGTTCCATGGCACTGAAAGCTGCTAAAGACAAATGTCAAGCAGTACTCCTTGAGCCGATTATGAAAGTTGAAGTAACGGTTCCAGAAGAGTACATGGGTGACGTTATGGGTATGTTGAACTCCCGTCGTGGACGGATTGAAGGTATGGACGCTCGTGGTGGCGCTCAAATTATCCGTGCTAAGGTACCTTTGTCCGAAATGTTCGGATATTCAACAACTCTACGTTCTGGTACGCAAGGACGCGGTGTGTTCTCAATGGAACTTTCTCACTACGAAGAAGTGCCTAAGAGCATTGCTGAAGAAATCGTATCGAAGCACAAAGGTGCTGAATAATTTTTTGTATTTACTAATCGGACGCCCTCTTATGAGGAATTGTCCGGTTAGATTAACATAACAATCCATATTTTAAGGAGGAACTGTTTAAAATGGCAAAGGCTAAATATGAACGTACAAAACCGCATGTTAACATCGGTACAATCGGTCACGTCGACCATGGTAAAACAACCCTGACTGCTGCTATCACTTCCGTATTGTCCAAAACTTACGGCGGTGCTGCAATGTCTTTTGATCAAATCGATAAAGCTCCTGAAGAGCGTGAGCGTGGTATCACAATCTCCACTTCCCACGTAGAGTATGAAACAAACAATCGTCACTACGCACACGTTGACTGCCCAGGTCACGCCGACTATGTTAAAAACATGATCACTGGTGCAGCTCAAATGGACGGAGCAATCTTGGTTGTATCCGCAGCTGACGGTCCAATGCCACAAACTCGTGAGCACATCCTATTGTCCCGTAACGTAGGTGTTCCTTACATCGTCGTATTCTTGAACAAATGCGACATGGTTGAAGACGAAGAACTTTTGGAATTGGTTGAAATGGAAGTTCGCGACCTTCTCAACGAATATGAGTTCCCAGGCGACGACACTCCGATCACTCGTGGTTCCGCTCGTGAAGCTCTTCAAAACCCAGAAGGAGAATGGGCTAAGAAAATCGTTGAAATGTTCGAACAAATCGACGAGTACATCCCACTTCCTGAACGTCCAGTTGACAAACCATTCCTTATGCCTGTCGAAGACGTATTCTCGATCACTGGTCGTGGTACAGTTGCTACAGGCCGTGTAGAGCGTGGTACTGTTAAAGTCGGAGAAGAAGTTGAAATCGTGGGTATCCACGAAGATACTAAAAAATCCGTTGTTACAGGCGTTGAAATGTTCCGTAAATTGCTCGATTCCGCACAAGCGGGCGACAACATCGGCGCATTGCTACGTGGTGTAGACCGTAACCAAATCGAACGTGGTCAAGTACTTGCAAAGCCAGGTTCCGTTAATCCACATACGGAATTTACTGCACAAGTATACGTTTTGACTAAAGAAGAAGGCGGACGTCACAAACCTTTCTTCACAGGTTACCGTCCACAATTCTATTTCCGTACAACTGACGTAACAGGTATCATCAACCTGCCAGAAGGTACTGAAATGGTTATGCCTGGTGATAACATCACTGTTACAGTTTCCCTGATCTCCCCAATCGCGATTGAAGAAGGAACTCGTTTCTCCATTCGTGAAGGCGGACGTACAGTTGGATCCGGTGCTGTAGTTAGCATCCAAAAATAATAGGCTTTCCAGCCTTATTAAGAAGAGCTATTCCGGTCTTTATGACTTGGAGTAGCTCTTTTTTATGTTTAATTTACAAAAGGGTCGTGACACAAGATCGAGTCGACATGAATTGTCATTAAAAATAGAATGATGTCGAATGATTGGTAATTATTTGTTTACAGTGATTAATGTCACAGGTATAATGTGCTGTAACAACTAAATATATGTCTTCGGACAAGGAGTGTTGATCACTTTATGAAGTGTCCCTTTTCTAATTTAATCAAGTCGACATCGCAGCCCGATTTATCGGATCAGGCTAGTTCAGCCAAGCGTGGAAACTCTTCCTTAAGTAATACAGAGTCAAAACAGCTTAAAATTGAAGGTGAACAGGAAATAACTGAGCAACTGCGGATGATCGATTTGAGTGAAAATGATATTGAGCTTTTGCACCGAATGAAGCCTCTCATTGAAAAGAGAATTGATTGGATAACCAACACCTTCTATCAATCTGTACTTGATGTCCCTAAATTGCAAGAAATCATTGTTAAATATAGTTCGGTTGAGCGTTTAAAAGCAACCTTACAAGAACATTTGTTGGATATGTTCAGTGGTAATATAGATCAGGAGTTTATTGCAAAAAGATTGAAGATTGCGAAAGTTCATAAGAAGGTTGGGCTTGAACCGAAGTGGTATCTTTCTGCTTTTCAAAATTTGCAAAATGCCTTTTTAAAGGTTATTTATGATGATATTCAGGATGAGCACTGGCGTTTGCACATGATCAAGACAACTAGTAAGCTTCTAAGCCTTGAACAGCAACTCGTGTTAGAGGCGTATGAAAGAGAGAATTTATATGAAAAAGAGCAACAATATGAAATTGTAAAAAATGAACTCAAAGGGAAAATCACGATATTTAGCGAAGGATTAGAAGAATTAAGTTTGGACACAAATGCTGCAGTTGAGGAACTAGTGGCAAGTAGTCATGAAGTAAGCGAGGCTATAAAGAGATCTGTATATACAGCAGAAGAGTCGCAACGATTAGCGGAGGCAGGACGAAATCATCTGCATGAACTTAATGAGCGTATTGGAAGTATAAACGTACGAACAAGTATGATGAATGAATCTGTAAGTCAATTAGATGCTTCTTCAGAAAAAATACAGAATATTGTGGATACCGTGTCGGGGATCGCAAGTCAAATCAAATTACTATCATTGAATGCTACAATTGAAGCAGCACATGTTGGGGAACAAGGTAAAGGTTTTGCGGTCGTTGCTCATGAAGTAAGCAAGTTGTCAGAACATACAAAGGATACGGTAACTCAAATTGAAGGATTGATTAAACAGTCGGTTGCGATTACGACTCAAGTGGTACAGGCTATTGAAGAGGTCCGTAAGTTAGCCCAAAATGGGAAAGTACAATCAGAAGCAACCAATGAAGTGTTTCTTCATATATTAAGTACCATGCAGAGCAGCGCTGACGAAATTATTGTAGTAGAAGAACAGATCAGTGAGCTGATCGACACGATTAAAGGCATCGGTTCCTCGACCTCAGAAGTCGCAGCATCTGCAGAACGGCTGAATAAGGTATCATCTGAGCTATAATAATGTAATTCATATATATATAGAAGAAACTTTAATATAAAAACGAGTGAACCCCAGGATGCTGTAAAATTAGGGGTTCATTTTATTTTTTCATGACCAAACCAATCAAGCCAAACCGAAAAGGTCTCGCTAAGCTAACTATATATATGAAGGAATAAATTGTTTGAATGAAACTTCAAAAAAACTTTCAACTTTTTGTTGCAATTGTCCCGACTTTTCTTTATAATAATGAATGTTGTTCTGTGACGTTGCGATGATGTGAGAGGTTACCGACACACCCGGCCCCTTTGCCATGGGAGAGTGGTTGGAAAATTTTCACGGAGTATGTCCGATACCAAATTGGGCGATAGAAGGAGGGAATAAAATGGCAAAGCAAAAGATTCGTATTCGTTTGAAAGCTTACGACCACAGAATTCTTGATCAATCCGCAGAGAAAATTGTTGAAACGGCTAAACGTTCGGGTGCAGGTGTATCCGGTCCGATTCCGCTTCCAACTGAGAAACAAATCATTACTGTTCTCCGTGCGGTACACAAGTACAAGGATTCTCGGGAACAATTCGAACAACGGACGCACAAACGTCTTATCGACATTGTGAACCCGACTCCACAAACTGTGGATGCCTTGATGCGCTTGGACCTGCCGTCCGGTGTAGATATCGAAATTAAATTGTAATACACAAAGTAATCTAATCAGTAAAGGAAAAGAGGTGTCAACATGAAAGGTATCTTAGGGAAAAAACTCGGAATGACTCAAGTGTTTACCCCCGAAGGGAATGTTATTCCTGTAACGGTTATTGAGGCCAGCTCCAATGTTGTTCTGCAAAAGAAAGATGTGGAAAACGACGGTTATGAAGCAATTCAAATCGGTTTCTCTGATAAGAAAGAAAAGAGATCAACCAAACCTGAAGTAGGCCACGCTAAGAAAGCAAATACAACACCTAAGCGCTACGTTCGCGAAATTCGCGGTATTGATTTGGCAGGATATGAAGTTGGCCAAGAGGTCAAAGTTGATATCTTCGCTGAAGGCGAGTTTGTTGACGTAACAGGTGTTTCTAAAGGTAAAGGATTCCAAGGTAACATCAAACGTTGGGGTCAAAGCCGCGGACCTATGTCTCACGGCTCGCGTTACCACCGTAGACCAGGTTCCATGGGTTCTATCCAAGCGAACCGTGTACCTAAAGGCAAACGCCTTCCAGGACACATGGGTCACGAAACAGTAACGATCCAACGCCTTGAAGTTATCAGAGTAGATGCAGAACGTAATGTATTGCTCATTAAAGGCGCAATTCCAGGACCTAAAAATGGTCTTGTAAAAGTAAAAGAATCGGTGAAGAAATAATTTTCTGAAGAAAGGAGGAACAATAAATGCCAAAAGTAGCACTTTTAAATGTTAGTGGTAGCCAAGTAGGTGAAGTGGAATTGAATGACGCGGTATTCGGTATCGAACCCAATGTACACGTCCTTCACGATGCAGTAGTAATGCAACGCGCTTCCTTGCGCTTTGGTACACATAAAGTAAAAGGACGCTCCGAAGTTCGTGGCGGCGGCCGTAAACCTTGGAAACAAAAAGGTACGGGTCGTGCTCGTCAAGGTTCCATTCGCTCCCCGCAATGGGTAGGCGGCGGAACAGTGTTCGGACCAACTCCACGCAGTTATTCTTTCAAACTGCCTAAGAAAGTCCGTCGCTTGGCGATCAAATCGGCGCTCTCGTCGAAAGTGATCGATCAAGACATTATCGTTCTTGATGCGTTGACTTTGAACGCACCAAAAACTAAAGAGTTTGCAGCAATCTTGAACAACCTGAAAGTGGATCGCAAAGCATTGATCGTAGCTGATAGCTATGACGATGTTATCGCTCTATCCGCTCGTAACATCCCAGGAGTTAAGTTCATTGCAGCTGACGGCATTAGTGTTCTTGACGTGTTAACACACGACAAACTGATCATTACGAAGGAAGCAGTTCAGAAGGTAGAGGAGGTGCTCGCGTAATGAAAGATCCTCGTGATATTATCAAACGCCCGGTGATTACGGAACGTACGGCTGATTACATGAATGAACTGAAATATGTTTTTGAAGTGGATATCCGTGCTAACAAGACCGAAATCAAGCAAGCTGTAGAAGCGATCTTCAATGTTAAAGTGAGCAATGTGAATACGCTGCGTGTTCCTGCTAAGCCAAAACGTTACGGACGCCACTTCGGATACAGACCGGAATGGAAAAAAGCATTCGTAACTTTGACAGCTGATAGCAAGCCGCTCGAATTCTTTGAATCGGTATAAAATTGCTAAAGTAAGGAGGGAAACATAGTGCCAATCAAAAAGTATAAACCGACATCCCCGGCTCGTCGTAACATGTCCGTGTCGACTTTCGAAGAAATCACAACGGATCAGCCGGAGAAATCGTTGCTTGCGCCACTGAGTAAAACAGCTGGTCGTAACAACCAAGGTAAAATCACTGTTCGTCACCATGGTGGTGGACACAAACGTAAATATCGTATCATCGACTTCAAACGTAACAAAGATGGAATTCCAGGCCGCGTTGCTACTATCGAGTATGACCCGAACCGGACTTCCAACATCGCTTTGATTCATTACGCTGATGGCGAAAAACGTTACATCATTGCTCCAAAAGGTCTTAAAGTGGACGATGTAATCGAATCTGGCGTTGGTTCCGATATCAAAGTCGGAAACTGCCTTCCAATGGAGAATATTCCAGTAGGTACAGTTATCCACAACATCGAACTTCAACCAGGAAAAGGTGGACAACTCGTTCGCGCAGCTGGTACTGAAGCACAATTGCTTGGTAAAGAAGAAAAATACGTAACAGTTCGCTTGTCTTCAGGTGAAATGCGTAAGATTCTAAAAGTTTGCCGCGCAACTATCGGTTCTGTAGGTAACGAAGACCACGAACTTTTGAAGATCGGTAAAGCTGGACGTAATCGCTGGCTCGGACAACGTCCTGAAGTACGTGGTGTTGTCATGAACCCTAACGATCACCCTCACGGTGGTGGTGAAGGTCGTGCTCCAATCGGTCGTAAATCTCCATTATCACCTTGGGGTAAACCGACTCTTGGTTACAAAACGCGTAAAAAAGGCAAAGCATCTGATAAATATATCGTTCGTCGCCGCACGAAGTAATCCGCTCTGCGGATCACTTCCCGGCTCGGATATAGCTCAGAAACAAGCAGCGTAATGAAGGGAGGATAAAAGAATGAGTCGCAGTCTGAAAAAAGGACCATTTATCGATGGTTACTTATTGAAGAAAGTGGAAGAAGTTGGTGAGTCCAACAAAAAAGTCGTGATCAAAACTTGGTCCCGTCGCTCCACAATTTTCCCGCAATTCATTGGTCAAACGTTTGGTGTATACGACGGTCGTAAACATGTTCCTGTATATGTAACTGAGGACATGGTCGGACACAAACTGGGCGAATTTGCTCCAACCCGTACCTACAAAGGTCATACGGATGATGATAAGAAAACGAGACGTTAATTTATAAGTTCTTCGTTTGAAAGGAGGTAACACACATGGAAGCAAAAGCACATGCAAGGTCAATTCGCATTGCACCTCGGAAAGCTAAGTTAGTTATTGACTTGATTCGTGGTAAGCAAGTAGGCGACGCTATCGCGATTCTCCGCCATACTCCTAAGGCGGCTTCCCCGATCGTTGAGAAGCTACTTAACTCGGCGATTGCCAATGCTGAACACAACTATTCTTTGGATGTAAATAAATTGGTTGTTACGGAGGCGTTCGTAAACCAAGGACCAACAATGAAACGTTTCCGTCCACGTGCTATGGGACGCGCAAGCCGTATCAACAAACGCACTAGCCACATCACTTTGGTGGTATCCGAAAAATAAGGAGGGAAAACGTGTGGGCCAAAAGGTAAACCCCATCGGATTGCGGATAGGAATTATTCGTGATTGGGAATCTAAATGGTACGCAGGCAAAGATTTTGGTGATCTTTTGCTGGAGGACGTAAAAATTCGTGAGCACTTGAAAAACAAACTAAAAGACTCCGCGGTATCTCATATCGAAATTGAGAGAGCGGCTAATCGTGTGAACGTGACGATCCACACTGCCAAACCAGGTATGGTTATTGGTAAAGGTGGTTCGGAAGTTGAAAACTTGCGTAATGCAATTACTAAAATTGCAGGCGGTAAGAAAGTTCACATCAATATTTCTGAAATCAAACACCCTGATCTTGATGCTATTCTCGTTGCTGAAAGCATTGCACAACAATTGGAACGTCGTGTTTCTTTCCGTCGTGCGTTGAAACAAGCAATTCAAAGAACTATGCGTTCGGGAGCAAAAGGGATTAAAACTGCAGTCAGCGGTCGCGTAGGCGGTGCTGAAATTGCTCGTACAGAAGGCTACAGCGAAGGAACTGTTCCGCTTCATACGCTTCGTGCTGATATCGACTATGGTACAGCTGAAGCTCATACGACCTATGGTATCATCGGCGTAAAAGTATGGATCTATCGTGGAGAGGTTCTTCCGACGGCTAAGAAGCAGCAAGCTGCTAAGGAAGGAGGCAACTAATCATGTTGGTACCAAAACGTGTAAAACACCGCAAACAACAACGCGGTAGTTTGAGAGGTATGGCAAAAGGCGGAACTGAATTGAACTTCGGTGAATTCGGTTTGCAAGCTACTGAGCCAACTTGGATCACCAACCGCCAGATTGAAGCAGCGCGTATTGCAATGACGCGTTACATGAAACGTGGCGGTAAAGTATGGATTAAAATTTTCCCAGACAAACCAATTACTCAGAAGCCTCTTGAAGTTCGGATGGGTAGCGGTAAAGGTAACGTCGAAAAATGGGTTGCAGTTGTGAAACCAGGCAAGATCATGTTTGAAATTGCTGGTGTTTCTGAGGAAATCGCACGCGAAGCTATGCGTCTTGCTGCTCACAAACTGCCAATCAAAACTAAGTTTGTGAAACGTGAAGAATTGGGTGGTGAAGCAAATGAAAGCTAATGAACTTCGCAACTTAACCACTGCTGAGATTGAACAAAAAGTCGCCGGATTTAAAGAAGAACTCTTTAATCTCCGTTTTCAATTGGCTACAGGCCAGCTTGATAACCCGACTCGCATTCGCGATGTGCGGAAAGAAATAGCTCGTGCTAAAACTATTTTACATGAGAGAGTACTTGGAATTACTAGCTAATGTAATCAAGTATCGCCGCGTATAGCAGCGTCTGAATTCAGGAAGGAGGCTAACCATGAGCGAACGTAACAACCGTAAAGTGCAAATTGGTAAAGTCGTCAGCGACAAAATGGATAAAACCATTGTAGTAGCTGTAGAAACATACAAGAAGCATGATTTGTACCACAAGCGCATTAAATACACGAAAAAATTTAAAGCGCATGATGAGAACAATACTGCAAAAATCGGAGATGTTGTTAAAATCACCGAAACTCGTCCGTTGTCTAAAGACAAACGTTGGAGACTTTCAGAAATCATTGAAGTGGCAGTAGTTATCTAATTGCATGTAGCTCAACCGAAAGGAGGAAATATCCATGATTCAACCATTTACACGTTTGCATGTAGCCGATAACTCTGGCGCGAAGGAATTGATGTGTATCCGCGTTCTCGGTGGTACTGGACGTCGTACGGCTCAAATTGGTGATTTGATCGTTTGTTCCGTCAAACAAGCAACACCAGGCGGCGTTGTCAAAAAGGGTGATGTAGTCAAAGCGGTTGTGGTTCGTACTAAACGTTCCGTTCGCCGTAAAGATGGTTCTTACATCGCATTTGATGAGAATGCAGCAGTTGTTGTTAAAGATGACAAGAGCCCACGTGGTACGCGTATTTTCGGACCTGTCGCTCGCGAACTTCGCGATAGAGACTTCATGAAAATCGTTTCCTTGGCTCCGGAAGTTATCTAAACATTAATCACCGAAAGTAACCCTTTCGGCGATGACGATATAGTCGTGTTTTGAGCACGACCAACCCTTGAAGCAGGAGGTGTAAAGAATGCCAAGACTTAAAAAAATTCTTGAATCCCATAACAATAAGTTGCACGTCAAAAAAGACGATACGGTTATCGTGATTACCGGTAAAGACAAAGGTAAAAAGGGCCGCGTCATCGCTGCTTATCCTCGTGAAAACCGTGTGCTTGTGGAAGGCGTAAATATGGTTAAGAAACATCAAAAACCTAATCAACTAAACCCACAAGGCGGCATTATCGAGAAAGAAGCTCCGATTCATGTATCGAACGTAATGCACGTTGATCCAAAGAGCGGAAAAGTAACCCGTATCGGTTACAAAGTGTTGGATAACGGCAAGAAAGTACGTATCGCTAAAAAATCCGGAGAAGCAATCGACTAATCCAGAAACGTTATGAAAGGAGGTCCATGATTCATGGCAGCAAGATTGAAAGAACGCTTTTTGAACGAAGTGACACCTGCTTTGATTCAAAAATTCAACTATACGACAATTATGCAAGTGCCTAAAATCGAGAAAGTAGTAATCAACATGGGTGTGGGTGACGCTGTTGCCAACTCTAAAGTGTTGGATGCTGCAGTAAATGACATGCAATTGATCGCCGGACAAAAACCGGTAATCACTCGCGCTAAGAAATCCATCGCTGGATTTAAACTTCGTGAGAACATGCCGATCGGTGTTAAAGTAACACTTCGCGGCGAACGCATGTATCATTTCCTCGACAAATTGTTCAACGTAACGCTTCCGCGTGTACGTGACTTCCACGGTGTATCGACGAAAGCATTCGACGGACGTGGAAACTATACACTTGGCCTCAAGGAACAATTAATCTTCCCTGAGATCGAGTATGATCAAGTTGATAAAGTACGCGGTATGGATATCGTTCTTGTAACGACAGCCAAAACCGATGAAGAGTCTCGTGAATTGCTAACCGCTCTAGGTATGCCTTTCGCGAAATAACAAGTCGTTCATTAATTCTCCGAAACTATTTAGGAGGTGTCAGGCTAAGTGGCAAAAACTTCGATGAAAGTTAAACAACAACGCACGCCGAAATTCAAAGTACGGGCATATACCCGTTGCGAACGTTGTGGTCGCCCACATTCGGTACTGCAAAAGTTTAAAATATGCAGAATTTGTTTCCGTGAATTAGCTTATAAAGGCCAGATTCCTGGCGTGAAAAAAGCAAGCTGGTAAACAATCAACAACGGGAAGGAGGTTTACACGAATGACTATGTCAGATCCAATTGCAGACATGCTAACTCGTATTCGTAACGCCAATACGGTTCGTCACGAAACAGTAGAAATGCCTGCTTCAACGATTAAAAAGCAAATCGCTGAAATTCTGAAGCGCGAAGGTTTTATCCGTGATGCAGAATTTATCGATGATAACAAACAAGGGATGATTCGTATTTTCCTTAAATACGGACAAAACAATGAGCGTGTTATCACCGGCTTGAAGAGAATTAGTAAACCGGGCCTTCGCGTGTACACGAAAAGCAATGAAGTTCCTCGTGTCCTCGGTGGTCTAGGAATCGCGATTATTTCGACTTCTAAAGGAGTCATGACCGACAAAGAAGCTCGTCAGTCCAAAGCTGGCGGCGAAGTTGTCTGTTACGTTTGGTAATAACGTCACAAAACAAGGAGGTGCAATAAATGTCCCGTATTGGTCGCAAACCAATTACAGTACCAAGTGGTGTGAGTATCACACTTGATAATGCCGTAATTACAGTAAAAGGACCTAAAGGTTCCTTAACTCGTGAGCTTCATAAAGACATCAAGGTAACAGTTGAAGAAAATCTGATTACCGTTGAGCGTCCTTCAGATAATAAATTACATCGTTCCCTACACGGTACTACACGTAGTGTAGTGAACAACATGGTGAGTGGAGTAACCGAAGGTTTCTCCAGAACACTTGAGTTGGTTGGGGTCGGATATCGTGCAAGTAAATCCGGCGACAAACTCGTACTCAACGTAGGATATTCTCACCCAGTGGAGATCACTCCAGAACCAGGCATCGAATTTGAAGTGCCTACGAATACAAAGATCATCGTTAACGGAATTAATAAAGAGCGCGTAGGTGAATACGCTGCGAAAATTCGTTCTGTTCGCGCACCTGAACCTTACAAAGGTAAAGGGATCAAGTATGAAGGCGAACGCATCATTCGTAAGGAAGGTAAAGCCGGTAAGAAGAAATAAACCTCTTCTTAACGGAGCCATCCTTTTGGCGTCTTGAATTGAAATGCTTGTTATGGTAAACCGAAAGGAGTGAAATGGAAGTCATGATTACAAAACCGGATAAAAACAAAGCCCGTCTGAAAAGACATTTGCGTGTACGGAGAAAAATTCAAGGAACGGCACTTCGTCCAAGACTTAACGTATACCGTTCTTCCAAACATATCTATGCACAATTGATCGATGATGTGGCAGGTGTAACTATCGTTTCCGCTTCGACAGTGGATAAAGAACTTAGCGAAGGTTTGACTAGCGGAAGCAATGTTGAAGCAGCTCGCAAAGTTGGCGAACTTATCGCAAAACGTGCGGAAGGCAAAGGCGTTAAGAACGTCGTGTTTGACCGCGGAGGCTACTTGTACCATGGACGAATTCAGGCACTTGCTGATGCAGCTCGCGAAGCTGGCCTTGAGTTCTAAGATATTTTCTAAAAGGAGGTTAACGACTTGCGTGTAGATCCGAACGCTTTAGAACTAACTGAAAGAGTTGTAAATATTAACCGCGTAGCTAAAGTAGTTAAGGGCGGACGCCGTTTCAGCTTTAGCGCACTCGTCGTTGTCGGTGACGGCAAAGGCTGGGTTGGCGCTGGTATCGGTAAAGCAGGCGAAGTTCCTGATGCAATCCGCAAAGGAATTGAAGATGCTAAGAAAAATCTTGTGTTCGTTCCTCTAGTAGGAACAACTATTCCTCACCAAGTGATCGGACACTTTGGTGCTGGCCGTGTACTTTTGAAGCCAGCTTCTGAAGGTACTGGAGTTATCGCTGGTGGTCCAGTTCGTGCAGTTCTAGAATTGGCTGGTGTAGGCGACATTTTAACAAAATCCCTAGGTTCTTCGAATTCCATCAACATGGTCAACGCAACTTTAGAGGGCTTGTCCCGTCTGAAACGCGCTGAAGATGTGGCGAAATTACGCGGTAAATCCGTCGAAGAACTTCTCGGTTAAGGAGGCAATCTCATGGCTAAACTGCAAATTACCCTCGTGCGTAGTTTGATCGGTCGTCCGGAGACCCAACGTACAACCGTGAAAACTTTGGGGCTTCGCAAAATCAACGATACTGCGGTTCATAATGACAATGCTGCTATTCGCGGCATGGTTAATCATGTTAACCACTTGGTATCTGTTCAAGAAATTCAAGAATAATCAACTATGCTAGTCTAACAATAAATAAGGAGGTGCAACGAACGATGAAACTACATGAGCTTTCCCCAGCTCCTGGATCCCGCAAAGAACGCAAACGCGTTGGTCGTGGTACAGGTAGCGGTACGGGTAAAACATCAGGTCGTGGCCATAAAGGTCAAAATTCTCGTTCCGGCGGTGGTGTACGTCCAGGCTTCGAAGGCGGACAAAATCCATTGTATCGTCGCTTGCCAAAACGTGGATTTGTCAATCCAACGCGGAAAGAGTATGCGATCGTTAACATCGAGGAACTTAACAACTTTGCGGCGGATACGGAAGTAACTCCTGAACTGTTGGCTGAGCAAGGAATCGTGAAGAACGCAAAGAGCGGTATCAAGATTCTTGGCAACGGTGAAGTTACTGTCAAATTGACAGTTAAAGCGAATAAGTTCTCCCAATCCGCGGTAGATAAAATTCAGGCTGCCGGCGGTAAAACCGAGGTGATCTAATGTTTAAAACCATTAAGAACATATGGCATGTCAAGGATCTGCGCAATCGTATTGGATTCACACTGTTTATCTTCATTATTTTCCGGATCGGTACTTTTGTTCCGGTTCCGGGAGTTAATGCAGCAGTGTTTCAATCAACTACAGGTCCAGAAAATGGTTTACTAGGGTTATTCAACACATTCTCAGGCGGAGCATTGAAGAATTTCTCCATCTTCGCTCTGGGGATTATGCCTTATATCACGGCATCGATCATCGTACAACTCCTTTCTATGGATGTTATTCCGAAATTTGCGGAATGGGCTAAACAGGGGGAACATGGTAAGAAGAAGATGGCTCAAGTCACTCGCTACGGCACAGTGATCTTGGCTATCATTCAAGCCTTTGCTACTTCATACGGTTTCAATCGCCTTTACAGCACTGAAATGATTCCAAATGCAACATTTGCGGATTATGCTGTTATCGCTATTGTACTGACTGCAGGTACATCGTTCTTAATGTGGCTCGGTGAGCAAATTACGGAAAAAGGGATTGGAAATGGTATTTCGTTAATTATCTTTGCGGGGATCGTCGCAGGTTTCCCTACGATGATTCAAAGCATTGCTAAATCCGATTTTATCGTTGAAAATCAAGCTTTCATGAATGTAGTTAAATTTTTGGCTATCTTCATCGTGGTGGTACTAATCATCATTGGTGTTATTTACATCCAACAGGCGATTCGGAAAATTCCGGTACAGTATGCAAAACGTGTTGTTGGAAACAAAATGTATGGTGGTCAGAATACGCATATCCCATTGAAGATCAATGCAGCAGGCGTTATTCCGGTTATCTTTGCATCCTCCCTATTGCAGTTCCCAGTAATTATCGCTAATTTCTGGGCGACACATGGTTGGGCTAAGTGGGTCGGAACGAACTTGTCGCATACGAAACCTCTCGGGATGTTACTTTATGTTCTTATGATCGTCGGCTTTACATTCTTCTACACTTTTGTGCAGATGAATCCACAGCAGATGGCTGATAATATGAAGAAAAATGGCGGTTACATTCCTGGGATTCGTCCAGGGAAAGCAACAGCTACTTATCTGACACGGGTACTCACTCGTTTGACGATGACTGGCGCCATCTTCCTTGCAGTTGTTTCGATTCTCCCGGTTGGGCTGGGTGCTTTGGCTGGTTTGCCGCAGTCAGTACAAATCGGTGGTACTTCGATCCTAATCGTTATCGGTGTTGCACTTGATACGATGAAGACAATTGAAGGACAGTTGATTAAGCGTCATTATAAAGGTTTCATTAATAAATAGGCGATAGGTTCCAGGTAGTTGAACTTGCCTGGTGCCTGTTGTTCTGTTTCTTGTAGTTGAGTTAGCTTGGAGGGAGTGATAGACATGAACATTTTATTCATGGGGCCTCCTGGAGCAGGAAAAGGAACACAAGCTGAGGTCATCGTTAACGAATTTGGCATTCCTCATATCTCCACTGGCGATGCATTTCGCATGGCGATCAAAGAGGGAACTCCCGTTGGGATAAAAGCTAAAGAGTATATCGATCAAGGCCTTCTGGTGCCTGATGATGTAACAGTTGGCATCGTTCGTGAGCGCCTGCAGCAGTCCGATTGCGAAAAAGGTTTCTTATTGGATGGTTTTCCAAGAACCCTTTCGCAAGCGGAATCGCTGGAGGAATTGCTTGGTGAATTGGATCGCAAACTGGAGCATGTCATTAACCTGAAAGTGGACCGGAACAAGCTACTCGCGCGTCTAACTGGACGCCGGATATGCAAGTCCTGCGGAGCCACGTATCATGTGATCTTTAATCCTCCGGGGCAAGAAGGTCTTTGTGATAAATGCGGTGGCGAGTTGTACCAACGCTCTGATGATAACGAAGAGAGCGTAGGCATTCGTTTGGATGAATACATCAACAAAACTGCACCTCTGCTCAAGTTTTACAATGAAAAGGGGCTGCTACGTGAAGTTGATGGAGAACAGGAAATCGGTACGGTATCGCAAGAAATCGTATCCTTACTGCGAGGTTAGGTGTAATGATCATTTGTAAATCCGAAACGGAACTAGGCTTTATGAGAGAAGCAGGGCGAATCGTGGCGGAAACGCACAGGCTCATGGCGCAATCGATTGAGCCAGGAATTACGACGGGGGAACTCGATCAAATCGCCGATAAGTACATTCGTAGTCAAGGCGCTGTGCCTTCTTTTAAAGATTACAACGGTTTCCCTTACAGCATTTGTGCTTCGGTCAACGAAGAGTTGGTACATGGATTTCCCGGCAAACGCAAATTGAATGAAGGCGACATTATCAGTATTGATATCGGCGCGGAGTATCGTGGATTTCACGGAGATTCGGCGTGGACGTATCCAGTCGGCAAGATTTCAGATGAGGCTAAACGGCTTCTAGAAGTCACTGAAGGATCACTATTTGCTGGTCTTGCGCTCGTCAAGCCTGATGTCCGTTTGTTCACTGTCTCGCATGCTATTCAGCAATACATCGAAAATGCGGGTTACTCCGTTGTTCGAGAATATGTCGGTCACGGCATTGGATCGAAACTTCACGAAGAACCGCAAATTCCGAACTACGGCACGCCGGATCGTGGACCACGCCTGAAACCAGGAATGGTACTTGCGATTGAACCGATGGTTAACGTCGGAAAACGGTATGTTAGAACGCTTGAAGATAATTGGACGGTCGTTACGGTTGATGGTTCACTCTGTGCTCACTTCGAGCATACAGTAGCAGTTACTCCAGACGGCATGGAAATTTTCACAAAGCTGGATCAATAGGTGATGGACATGAAACATTGTTCAGATGTACAGATTGGGCAGATTGTGAAAGTTCTGAAAGGAAAAGATGCCGGATCTTTTTACGTAATCATCGAAATTATTGACGACAAGTTCGTTATGATAGTAGATGGGGCCAAACGAAAGTTTGATCAGCCAAAACGTAAAAACATACAGCATTTAGAACTTCAGCCAATCATCAGCAGCGAGGTTGTTCATAGTTTGCAAGAAAGCGGGCGAGTAACAAATGCTAAGCTGCGTCATGCAGTGATTGCCTATGTGGAATCCGCCAATATAAATGCTGAAAAGAAAGGAGACTGACTGTGGCTAAGGAAGATGTCATTGAAGTCGAAGGTACGGTTATCGAACCGCTACCGAATGCTACATTTAAAGTTGAGTTAGAGAATGGTCATCAAATTCTCGCTCATGTTTCTGGTAAATTACGGATGCACTTTATTCGTATCCTGACTGGAGATAAGGTAGTCATTCAATTATCACCATATGATCTTACAAAAGGTCGTATCACTTACCGTAAATAGATTCTGTATTCGATTGCCATATCATTTACAGTAAATTTATGATATGATATTCGGGTTGAGTAATTGTTTGCAGGTAGACTTATGCTTCGCAAAGTGTAGAATTGACACTTATGAATTCAGTTTTACGATTGTAAAACTTAGTTTATCCTTACGAAGAGGGTTTTGCTTCGCAAAACTTTAAGGAGGTAATCAACATGAAGGTAAGACCTTCTGTGAAGCCTATGTGCGAAAAATGCAAAGTCATTCGTCGCAAAGGCAATGTTATGGTGATTTGTGAAAATCCAAAGCATAAACAAAAACAAGGTTAAAGAAGGGGGTGTAGCGTAAAATGGCACGTATAGCTGGTGTGGATTTGCCACGTGATAAACGCGTTGAGATCGCCTTAACTTACATTTTCGGAATCGGTAAAACGACTTCTCAGAAAATCCTGAAATTGACAGGCATCAATCATGACACTCGTGTTCGTGATTTGACGGAAGATGAGGTTAGCAAACTACGCGAAACGATCGACAAAGAAGTCAAAGTTGAAGGCGACCTTCGTCGTGAAATTTCCTTAAATATTAAACGTTTGATCGAAATTGGCTGCTACCGTGGAGTGCGTCATCGTCGCGGTCTGCCTGTTCGCGGACAACGTACGAAGACTAATGCCCGTACTCGTAAGGGTCCTCGTCGTACTGTAGCGAACAAGAAGAAATAAGAAGGGGGGATAACAGACAATGGCTAAACCGAAAAAAGTCGTACGTACTAAACGTCGCGACCGTAAAAATATTGAATCGGGTGTGGCACATATCCGCTCCACCTTCAACAATACAATCGTTACAATTACGGATCCGCATGGTAATGCAATTTCTTGGGCTAGCTCCGGCGGACAAGGATTTAAAGGTTCCCGTAAATCAACTCCATTTGCTGCTCAAATGGCTGCAGAAACTGCTGCTAAAGCTGCAATGGAACATGGCATGAAAACCGTTGAAGTTATGGTTAAAGGACCTGGAGCAGGCCGTGAAGCCGCTATCCGTTCCTTGCAAGCGGCTGGTCTGGAAGTTAACGTGATCAAAGACGTTACTCCAATTCCTCATAACGGTTGCCGTCCTCCGAAACGTCGCCGTGTTTAATGAAGCCGCCTTTAGTGTGGTATAACAACATCGCAACTTGGAAACAATGGTTGTTTAGACATACTACTTGATAGACTTCAGTAAGCATGCATTTTCTAGAGGAACGACGTTTTGAAGGAGGGGTACTTCGTGATAGAAATCGAAAAGCCGAAAATTGAGACCGTTGAAGTTAACGATGATGGCACCTATGGGAAATTTGTAGTAGAACCACTTGAGCGTGGGTATGGCACCACACTGGGCAACTCGCTTCGCCGGATTTTGCTCTCTTCTCTGCCGGGTGCGGCGGTAACCTCGGTCCAAATCGATGGTGTTCTGCATGAATTCGCAACCATCCCGGGCGTAATGGAAGACGTTACGGAGATCATTCTCAACCTGAAAGCTCTCTCGCTTAAAATCCACTCTGATGAAGAGAAAACTCTTGAAATCGATGCGGAAGGCGAAGGAATCATTACGGCTGGAGATATCCGTGCGGATAGTGATGTGGAAATTCTGAATCCGGATTTGCATATTGCAACGCTTGAGCCGGGTTCCAGACTCCACATGCGGATTTTTGCAGGGCGCGGTCGTGGTTACGTTCAGGCAGATCGGAACAAGAGAGATGATCAACCAATTGGTGTGATTCCTGTTGATTCGATCTATACCCCTATTACTCGTGTCAATTACGTTGTAGAAAATACACGTGTTGGCCAAGTGACTAACTACGACAAGCTCTCGCTTGAAGTATGGAGTGATGGCAGCATCAGACCAGAGGAAGCAGTTAGCCTCGGTGCTAAAATTTTGACCGAGCATCTTTTCTTGTTCGTGGGTCTCACGGATGAAGCGAAAGACGCTGAAATTATGGTTGAAAAAGAAGAAGACAAGAAAGAAAAAGTTCTTGAAATGACGATTGAGGAGCTTGATCTCTCTGTTCGTTCCTACAACTGCCTCAAACGTGCCGGTATTAATACGGTACAAGAGCTTACAACGAAAACCGAAGAAGATATGATGAAGGTTCGTAACCTTGGTCGTAAATCTTTAGAGGAAGTACAAGAGAAGCTCGAAGAGCTAGGATTAGGTCTTCGTACGGAAGAATAGACTGCTTGAATCGTTTTAGCGAAGGAGGGAAAACTCATGGCATACCAAAAGTTGGGCCGCGATTCCAGCGCACGTAAAGCTTTATTCCGTGACCTGGTAACTGACCTATTCTTATACGAACGTATCCAAACGACTGAGGCAAAAGCGAAAGAAGTTCGTTCTATCGCTGAGAAACTGATCACTAAAGCTAAGCGTGGAGATCTTCATGCTCGCCGTCAAGTGGCAGCTTATGTTCGTCGTGAATCGATTGATGGAGAGCAGGATGCTATCCAAAAATTGTTCTCAGATTTGGCAACTCGTTACTCCGAACGTCCAGGTGGATACACTCGTATCATGAAACTAGGACCTCGCCGTGGCGACGCAGCACCTATGGTTTATCTGGAACTGGTAGACCGTTCGTAATCACTAGGATCTTATATCCTAGTTTCCTCTTGGGGAATAGAAAACTCTCTGTCAGCGCGTCCATCAGGCCTCGCGATCGGAGAGTTTTTCCATGTAATCGGGACATGAAGTGATATTTCAGCAGCTTATGACAAAGCGGAAGGAGGGTGTCTATTGCGTAATGTACTTATGACTGTCAGCTATGATGGAACTAATTATTACGGTTTCCAAACGCAGCCTGGTGGGAATACCATACAGGATCATTTGGAAGCGGCCATTGCCCATTTGACTGGGGAAGAAGTGAAGATTCATGGATCTGGACGTACGGATGCTGGAGTGCATGCTCGAGAACAGCCATTCCATTTCATTACATCATCACATATCCCAATTGAACGATGGCGCATGGCACTCAATGGACGCCTTCCTTCCGATATTAGGGTTATAGGTGCAAAGGAAGTTCCACTTGATTTCCATTCAAGACGTTCAGCTAAACGGAAAACCTATCGATATTCGATAAATGGAAATCGAGTGCCGGATGTGTTTGGGCGTAATTATCAATATCATCATCCAGGCAAATTAGATGTATCCGCTATGCGTGAAAGTCTAGCATGTCTCATTGGTACTCATGATTATACTTCGTTCGCTTCTAGGCGATCGACCAAGGCAAGTCATGTACGTACGATTTTTTCAGCTCGCATCGACGTGGATACGTCTTTGGATATTTCGGGTTCACGCGAGCAAGGTATCATTCATTTTTATATTACTGGTAGTGGGTTTCTACAACATATGGTTCGAATTATTATGGGCACTTTGCTGGAGATTGGCGAAGGTAAGCGTCGACCAGAAGAAATGAAGGTTATTTTGGAGCAGAAGAATCGTACGGCTGCAGGACCAACTGCCGAGAGCAAAGGCTTAATGTTATGGAATGTAGAGTATAGTGAACATGTCTGAAGATTAGAGTGATTAGACTCAGAATGGGCTGAGTTGATGAACTGATGAAACCAAGGGATGTATCATCCGTAACACATACAAAACGATACCACAGGAGGTAGTAACCAAATGAAGTGTCCTGTTTGTAATGATGTTCGTATGAGAGAAGTAGAGAAGGATAATGTGCTGATTGATGTGTGTCCTGATTGTAAAGGAGTATGGCTCGATCGGGGAGAGCTTGAGAAGCTATTGAGCGAAATCCGTGATATTCGTCCAGCATTTAATGAATGGTATGATCATCGTTCTAGCGGATATGCGGAAGGACGTAGAGAAGCTGACTATAACTCTTCGTCGAATCATAATTCAAGAGCTGATTATCCAACTCAACCGAACTACGATCCTAGGTATCAGAAACAGGAGTATAACAAAGGAAGTCACAAGTATAAGAAGAAGAAATCTGTGCTGGATGTATTCGGTGATTTATTCGACTAAACTTGAAAAATGGATGAAAAAAGACTTGCTTAATGATTTTACATCCTGTAAAATAAAAGTTGTGTTTTCTTAATGGCTATCCCACAGCCCCCAATTAGGAAAACCAAAACATCAGTAATACCAACGATTGAATAGTAGTTTACAAGTAAAAATGACAACGATCGAAGATAAATGGGCTGAAATGGTCTGCATTCTGAATTGTTGATCATATTCAGCATTAATGGACTATTTCGGACGAGAATGAAGGAGGATCTTTACATGCGTACCACTTATATTGCTAAGCCAAGCGAAGTTGAGCGCAAATGGCACATTATTGATGCCACTGGCAAAACGTTAGGCCGTTTGGCTAGCGAAGCTGCAGCACTCATTCGCGGTAAACACAAACCCGAATTTACTCCACACGTTGACGGCGGTGACTTTGTTATCGTAATTAACGCGGAGAAAATCACACTGACTGGTAAGAAAATGGAGAACAAAAAGTACTATCGTCACTCCATGCATAATGGCGGTCTGAAAGTTACGGTTGCACAAGACATGCTCAGAACTAAACCTGAACGTATGATCGAATCTGCTGTTCACGGTATGTTGCCAAAAACTCGCCAAGGCGAAAAAATGAAGCTGAGATTGAAAGCTTATGCAGGCAATGAGCACCCACACGCAGCACAAAAACCTGAAGTTTACGAACTTCGTGGATAATTAAAAGGAGGACAGTTTCATGGCACAAGTACAATACTATGGGACAGGTCGTCGTAAACATTCGGTAGCTCGTGTTCGCCTAGTACCGGGTGAAGGACGCATTGTCATCAATAAACGCGACATCAATGAATATTTTGGTCTGGAAACTTTGAAGTTGATTGTAAAACAACCACTTAACCTAACAGAAACGATCGGCAACTATGACGTACTCGTTACTGCTCACGGCGGTGGTACTTCTGGTCAAGCAGGAGCAATCCGTCACGGTATCTCCCGTGCATTGCTTAAAGTAGATCCAGAACTTCGTCCAGCTCTTAAAAAAGCAGGATTCTTGACTCGTGACCCACGGATGAAAGAACGTAAAAAATACGGTCTTAAAGCCGCACGTCGCGCACCACAATTCTCGAAACGTTAATCCCTTGTTTTACAAGGAATTTCAGCCTCTGGCCTTTTGGTCAGAGGTTTTTATTTTGTTTTTCGAATCGATACGTCCTTATTTTCCCTATGTACGGTGTTTTTGTATTAAACCGATTCTATGTTAACTAAAGACCTTCAATTAGCAGATCCCCTGCTTATGAAGGTCTTTTTTTAGATCCTGGGGAGAAAGAAGAGTAAGGAATGGAGCCCTTTTGTAGAGGGTTCTTTATTTGGAAATATTGACTTATTACAGGAAAGTTTTATACTTAAATTTATAATTCAAATGTGTTTAGTGGGACTATTTCCTTTATTATGTATTGTACGAGGGGGAGAAGTAATGAACTTATTGGAGAAAGAGGAATTAATTAGGGTTAAGGCTGAGGAATTGGAATTAGCATCTGCCGAAGAAGTAGTGAAGTGGGCTGTTGAAGCATTTCCGAACATAACTTTTGCTTGCAGCTTTGGAGCTGAGGATGTCGTATTAGTAGATATACTGCAGAAAATCAGCCCATCCAGTGACATCTTTTATTTAGATACGGACTTTCATTTTAAAGAAACGTATGAGACTAGGGATGCAATGGCTGCTAAGTATGCTCTAGAGTTTGTAAAAGTGTCTCCAATAATCACTCCTGAAGAACAAGCACTGCAACATGGGGAGCAATTGTGGATAACGGATCCTAATGCTTGCTGTGGCATTCGCAAAGTAGAGCCTTTAACTCGGATTCTCTCGCAATATGAAGCTTGGATTACAGGTATTCGCCGCGATCAAGCCCCTACACGTGCCAATGCGAAGAAAGTTGAATATGATAGTAAATTCGGTCTAGTAAAGTTTAATCCGTTAGCCAGTTGGAGCTCAGAGGATGTTTGGGAATATATTCGTAAGAACGATCTGATCTATAATCCTCTTCATGATCAGAACTTCCCTAGTATTGGTTGCGAGCAATGTACTCGCCCGGTAATGCCAGGGGAAGATCCGCGTGCTGGACGTTGGGCAGGGTCAGAGAAGACTGAGTGTGGACTTCATAAATAAATGTACTCTATATGTATAACGAGGGAGAGAAGGATATGACTGCAATTGCACCGCATGGTGGAACTTTGGTAAATCAAGTTGTCACTGGCGATGAGCGTGAGAGATTATTGGCTACGGTAAAAGATTTAAAATCGATTCGAATAAATACTTGGACCATTTCGGATCTCGATTTGATCGGGGTAGGAGCATTTTCACCGTTGACGGGGTTCTTAAATGAAGCAGACTATCATTCCGTCGTCAAATCAATGAGACTAGTTGATGGAACAGTATGGAGTATACCTATTACACTTTCAGTTAGTGAAGAACAAGCACAGAACCTTTCGATTGACGAAGAGGTAGCTCTGATCGGTGAGAATGACGGAGTGGTATATGGCCTTTTGAATATTGAGAGTATTTATAAAGTTGATCAGTTGGAAGAAATCCGGAATGTATTTAAGACAGAGGATCCAGAACATCCTGGTGTTAAAAAATTGTTAGAGCGTTCACCGATCTATGTTGGTGGATCAATTAAGGTGCTTAATCGTCCACAGCCAGAACGATTCGGTGAATTTTATTATGATCCGGCTGTAACTCGTGCCATTTTTGCTGAAAAGGGCTGGAGAACCGTGGTTGGTTTTCAAACCAGAAACCCAGTTCATCGAGCTCATGAGTACATTCAGAAGAGTGCGATGGAGATTGTAGATGCACTGTTTCTGAATCCGTTAGTTGGTGAGACTAAGTCGGATGACGTAGCTGCTGATGTACGAATGAAAAGCTATGTGACTCTCCTGGAGAACTACTATCCGGCAAATCGAACTTTCCTAGGAGTGTTCCCTGCGGCTATGCGTTATGCGGGACCTCGTGAAGCGATCTTCCATGCCATGGTTCGGAAAAATTACGGCTGTACGCATTTTATCGTTGGTCGGGATCATGCTGGGGTAGGTGACTATTACGGTACCTATGAAGCTCAAGAAATCTTCTCTAACTTTAGCTCTGAAGAATTGGGGATTGCCCCGCTGTTCTTCGAACATAGTTTCTTCTGCACCAAATGTGGCAACATGGCGTCAAGTAAGACTTGTCCTCATTCGAATGAAGATCATTTAACCTTGTCCGGTACTAAGGTGAGAGCGTTGCTACGTGATGGCGTGTGCCCTCCTCCAGAGTTCACTCGGCCTGAAGTTGCTAAAGTATTGATCGAAGGTATGAGTCATCAAGTCGTGATTTAAGCTTTAGAGGTATATTTGTCCACCTTGTCCCATATAGATGAGTATTGTCAATATGGGGACGGAGGTGGCTTTTTTATGGGCTCAAGAGACAAGGTGTTTGTATCGATTTCCTTTAGCCATGTAAAAAAGGTGTTGATTGGCATAGGTTTGCTTGGCTTGATACTGGGGATAGCTGCTTATGAGATCCCAACGACAAAGGTATCAAAATACTGGAGTCTTCCTCTTGCGGGAGTAACCATAGCGCTTGATGCGGGTCATGGGGGTCCCGATGGAGGGGCTGTTAGTAAGCAGGGGATTATCGAGAAGGACATTAATTTAGCTGTAGCGTTATACTTAAGAGATTATTTGCAACAAGCGGGGGCTATCGTGGTTATGACACGTGAGGATGATCGAGACTTGGCGGATACAAATACGAAAGGGTATAAAAAACGTAAGTCAGAGGACCTTAAGCAGCGTGTACGGTTTATTGAAGAGAAGGAAGCGAAGCTCTTTCTTAGCATACATATGAATAGCGTGCCGTCATCGCGTTGGAGCGGAGCGCAGACATTTTATAATTACCAGAACAAGGATAGTGTAAATTTGGCTCAGCTAGTGCAACAAGAACTTAAATATAACTTAGAAAATACCGACCGGGTTGCCAAACAATCCGATAAAACCGTTTATTTGTTAGATGCTCTGAAAATACCTGCTGTTCTAGTAGAGGTTGGATTTCTATCAAATCCCGAGGAGGCTAAGTGGCTTAAGGATGATGCCTACCAACGTAAAGTAGCTGGTGCAATTTATAAGGGGATTCTACGGTACAGTGCAGGAGAAAAGAGCGAGGGTGGAGCAGATGATGACAGATAATGCTATAATGATTATCATAGTGATGAATACGATATGATAAGAATTCGAGGTGCTGTCATTGTTATCGAAGGAAGAGCTACTTGCTGCTCTACGCCCAATTGCTGAACCTACGTTGAAGCAAAGCTTGGTAGAAATGCAGTGGATTCGCGACATTATGGTCAAAGAAGATCGCGTTTCACTTACGATTGTATGTTTAGAGATGGATCAACAAGAGGAACTAGAGCGCGAAATCCGCTTCCGTCTTTCGGAAGTAGGGGTTAAAGACGTGCATTGTCGTTTTAGAGTAGCTTCTGAACAAGAGCGAGAGGGAGTTCTGGGTCCAGATCATACCGCTTCGGCAGACCAAGAATCTACATCAGCAGATAATCTCAAAGGTCATGGAGCGGGTCTAGAGCATTTACCGATATTGGATCCTGATGCGGGTGTGAAATTTGTTGCAATAGCTAGTGGAAAAGGTGGGGTAGGTAAATCTACCGTAACTGTTAATCTGGCAGTGGCACTCGCTCGTAGTGGGCAACGAGTAGGAATAATCGATGCAGATATTTATGGCTTCAGCGTTCCGGATATGATGGGAATTGAGGAATCTCCTATTGTAGAGGAAGGGGCGATTATTCCAGTTGAACGTTTTGGCGTCAAGGTGATGTCCATGGGATTCTTCATTCGTGAGAATAATCCTGTCATTTGGCGGGGCCCGATGTTGGGGAAGATGCTAAGGCAATTTCTCAGTGATGTAAATTGGGGCGAATTGGATTACCTACTGCTGGATCTACCTCCTGGAACAGGTGATGTTGCGCTTGATGTACATCAAATGCTTCCACAAAGCAGGGAGATTATCGTAACGACTCCGCATGCAACCGCGGCATTTGTGGCGGCACGTGCGGGAGCAATGGCGCTTCAGACAGATCATGAAGTGCTGGGCGTGGTAGAAAATATGGCCTATTACCAATGTTCAGCATGCGGTAACAAGGATTACATATTTGGTAGAGGTGGCGGGGCAAGGTTAGCAGAGACGCTTCATACTGAATTGCTTGCTCAGATTCCTTTAGGAGCACCTGATAACCATCCTTCAGAACCGGATTATTCACCTTCAATCTATAAAGAAGACAGTGAAACGGGGAAATTATATGATGATTTGGCTAGACAAGTTCTAGCTAAATACGCAAAAGACTGACCACAAGGTCAGTCTTTATTTATGTGAGTATTATGATGGTACTTTAAGAAGATCCAGATTCGCCACCACTGCCACTACTACTATCGCCTCCACCTGATTCTTTGCCCCCGGAGTCGCCGCTTTCACCACTGCTTTTGGATTGTGAGCCTTTGGGTTCGAGTTGTTCTTTAACAACGGACTTTAGAATTTCCATAACTTCCATTTTGAATAATGGACTTTGCATTGCTTCTTGCATGACATTCATCGATTGTTTACGATAATCCGACGTCTTCGTGAGGTCGAGAAACATTTTCATCATTTCCGGTGATTTCATGATCTCGCCTACCGACTTTTGGTAAGAAGGATCTTTAATTAATTGTAAATGGAGTTGTTTGCTCTCGGAATTAATGGCTTTAGCAAAGTCTCCAGCAAACTTTGGATCTTTCATAATTTTTTCGATTTCCTTCTTATAATCGGGTGAGGTAATTGTATCCTTAACAGCGAGTCGTATTTCCTCATTGCTTTGCGATGGGAGAATCATTTTGATACCAACCGAACCACCACCACTTCCACTACTACCACTTGAATCGCCTGACTCCGAACTGGAGCTTGAACTAGAGCTACCGCCTCCGCTGCTTAATGCTTCATATATAGCTTTCTTACCTTCATCTGTTTTAAGAATGTCAATAAGCATGGTTTTGGTTTCTTTATATCCTCCTCCTTGAGACGAAGAGCTTTGTTCAGAACCGCAGGCCGTTAGCGGAAGAGCAATTGTACATAAGATGCATAAATACCATCGGTAACCCAGCCATTTCATGTTCCCTTCCTCCTTGTTAGCGTCACTGCCCTTATTATGTGGATGTAAAAAAGAATTATCCTATTGAAAAGAATGGTTTTTTACTGGGAACGTTGGTAAAATAATTTCGGAGGTGTGACATTTGAACTTGAAAAAATGGCTGTATTTGCTTTGGACTAGTTTGGTAGTTGGTGCCGTTGGATCATTGCTTGCCGGTTTGTTATTGCAATGGACTCATACTATTCAATTGAATGGAACTGCTGATTTCCTAATGAATATCCTCATATTACTTGGAGTTGGGATTATGGTTAGTATCTATTCCCAAATGGGCTTTTTTGCATATCTAATGATGAATTACATGGGATCAGGTGTCTTTTCTAGAATGACCTGGCGTTATGTGCAGATTGCACTCACTGTATTAGCACTTATGGAGCTCATGTTTCTTCGGGTCTTTGTAGGCGAAGGGAAAAGTGGGATTTCAGATGTGATGCTAGGCATCATCGTACTAATCATTGCTCTCGTGACAGCTTATTTCAAAGCGAAATGGACGAATGCTTCAGCTTGGATTCCAACATTATTTTTCATGATCGCAGTGACGATTGTAGAGATGATTGGCGTGCTAAATATCGGAGTTAACCAAGCCACGATATGGATCGGAGCGCCACTTCTTGCTTGTAATGCTTACCAAATTTTGATTTTACATCGGGTATTGAAACCATCAAGTCGATAATCATACATAACGCAAATATTAAGGGCTCGGGGCATAATCCCTGAGCTCTTTTTATTATAAAACTACTTTAATAACACCAAAAAGACCCCCAAATCATGGAAGTCTCAAGGGTTGATTATATAAAAGAATTGATCTACATCCCGGCAGCATTATCGATTTGTTCGTTGACCCAAGTTTGATCACGAACCTCCGTACCTTTAACGCTAGCCTCCTGAAGTAAGTCGGAAACGGAGACGAAGTCATAGCCCTTCTTACGGAGCTCGTCGATAATGATCGGTAGTGCTTCATGAGTTTGTTTGACAGAGTCACTGGCATGGAGCAATACGATATCACCAGGGTGGGCTTTATTCACTACACGATCTACGATAGTCTGCACACCTTTATTCATCCAATCCTGTGAGTCAGTATCCCATTGAATGACTGTATATCCTTTGTTCTGGGCAATTTTTAGTACTCGCTTGTCAAAATCTCCATTAGGGAGACGGAGGAGTTTTGGCTCTTTTCCAGTTAAATCGGTTAATATAGAATGTGCAGAGTTGATCTGGCGGGAAATTTCTTCTTCACTAAGCCCACTGTAATTGACGTGCTTATGTCCATGGCTTCCGATTTCGTATCCTTGCTGTTGTATCGCTTTTACAATTTCCGGATGAGTTTTGCTCCAAGGAGAAGAGAGGAAGAAGGTTGCTTTCTGTACGTTTTTATCCTTGAGTATCTTTAGGATTGGCTCCGTACGTTTATCTCCCCAACTTATATCGAAAGTCAGGGCGATCACTTTCTTGTCCGTTGATACGCTGTAAACGGCGGAAGGACTGCTTTCTTCGGAGAACACGGTGACGTGACCCTTCTCTACATAGATAATACCTACTGCAAACAGGGCCGCAGTAAAAACAAAGAAAAACCTTTTGATTTTCTTCCCGTTCAGGACATAGAAGAAGTTGTTCATGAGCTTTAAGCCCCTCTCGTCATCAGAATGAATTTGTCCACTTTTACAATGTATGCTCGTACCAGTAACTTTTATTACCGTTTTGTCTCATGAATTACAACAAATACAACAGGGAGGTTTTACTTTATGCTTTCATGGCGTCGATTTGTAGAGGATATATTGAAATATAAGAAGATGATGCTGTTATCGTTGGTTCTATTCGTGGCGGGGATGGTCATCGGAACAGTAAATGCAGATTTTATTACAACGTTGATTGCTCCTCAATTGGAAAGTTTGCGTGAATATAGCCAGGAGTTATCACAGTCTGCTCATCCGGAATGGAATTTCTTTGTGTTTATTTTTCTAAATAATGCGGTGAAGAGTATCGTAATTATTTTTGCTGGTGCTTTATTTGGCTTATTACCTATCTTCTTCTTGATCATGAACGGGATGGTCATTGGTTATTTGTTAAGTGCAGCGGCTACGCAAGGGGAGAATTTGTTTGATCTGATTGTTAAAGGCTTATTACCGCATGGCATTATTGAAATTCCAGCGATTTTAATCGCAGCCGCATTTGGATTACAATTTGGATACTTGGTGATGAAAGGTCTGGGTGAGTGGGGCGCTAGGGATTTATCGGAGCGGACAGTAAACTGGGGTGCTTTTCTTAAAACAATTGTAAGGGCATCGATATGGATTACTATATCATTGCTGATCGCTGCAATTATTGAGAGTACACTTACACTATATTTAGTTAGCTTATAAAATATCAGAATTGATCATAATTTTCCAAAAAAATGTGAATACCATTAAAACGGTTCTTATAGCCGAGTTTATTCAGCAGGGGACAAGGTTAATTTTATTTAACAAAAGAATTGTGAACGTGGGTCCAATAGAACATCATAGGACAAACCCAATACCTTCAAAATTCGAAACCTGAACGATTAAGGAGATGTGACACAATGTTGGGAATGTTGTTCAATGAGAAAGAATGTAAGGAGCTAGATTATGTCCTCCGAAAAGAATTAGATGAAATGCTCTTGGATATGAGTGATCATCGTTTGGACCAAGAAATCCGTCAGGCTATTTCAAAAAGATACAAAACGGTGTTTCGTATGTACGCACGTTTTGCTCCTGCTAAAGAGCTATCTAAATATGTTCGTAGAGGCTGGTTTCCTCAAGCAAAACAATAAAGAAAAATAAATTTCAATTTAGGGTTGACTATGGGGCGGGGGATATGATAAATTATATCTCGCCCCTAAAAAAGAAAAACTTGTTGAATCGTGGTTGTCGGTTTAACGGCTGAAAAAAAACGAAAAAAACTTGTTGACTTAAACCGGGTGAATGTGGTAGATTATAAAAGTCGCCGCTGAAAAACAGCGAAGACGAAAAAACGAAGTTGATCTTTGAAAACTGAACAACGAGTGAGTGAAATTCACGCAAGTGAAATTCAAAAAAAAGAGAATTAATATTCTCGTCAGTTTCAAAATGAGCACAATCATCTTTTCTTTTATGGAGAGTTTGATCCTGGCTCAGGACGAACGCTGGCGGCGTGCCTAATACATGCAAGTCGAGCGGAGTTGATGAGGTGCTTGCACCTCTGATACTTAGCGGCGGACGGGTGAGTAACACGTAGGCAACCTGCCCGTAAGACTGGGATAACTACCGGAAACGGTAGCTAATACCGGATAATTTATTTCACCGCATGGTGGAATAATGAAAGGTGGAGCAATCTACCACTTACGGATGGG